>OMUV01000196.1 GCA_900314335.1 uncultured Prevotellaceae bacterium
CGTTAACTCGTAGATAAAATAATTTATCTCGCAGTAGAATTTAGCCCTCTCGCAGAGACTGATTTTCGCACACTTGGAGAGGCCGCCGAAGTGGTTCCAAGTCGTCGACAGTAGCCTTCCGAATGTATACTTACCGGGCATACGGATGGATTTCTCCTTTTTGGGGAAACATCGTATATGCACTTCTCAAAAAAACTTCCGCTTAATCCCAAAATTACATTTGAGATGAGGAAAAATACATTTGAGACATTTTAAAATATCTCAAACATAGTTTTGGCCCTCTGCGGAGCACTGATTCTTACGTAGTTAGCAGGGGTCTATTATCCGCATCTATAAACTGTAGAAGGGGCACTATGATAAGAATTCCGCTGGCCGAAAAATCTACCTGATGAATAGTAAGGACAGCCGCAACCGCAAAGCAAACGGTCTATTTGCCTTTAAGATTTATAAGATCCAGAAACTCGGCTCTGGTCTTGGACTGATTGAATGCTCCAGTGAAGTCGCTGGTAACCGTCACGGAGTGCTGCTTTTCCACGCCACGCATCTGCATGCACAAGTGTTCGGCCTCGATGACCACCATCACACCAAGAGGATTGAGCGCATGCTGTATGCAATTTTTTATCTGACTTGTCATGCGTTCCTGTACCTGCAGGCGATGGGAAAAGATGTCTACGACCCGCGCTATCTTGCTCAGACCGGTAATATAACCATTGGGGATGTAGGCCACGTGGGCCTTGCCATAGAAAGGCAGGATATGATGCTCGCAAAGAGAGAAGAAATCGATGTCCTTTACAATGACCATCTGAGAATAGTCCTCACGAAATTTCGCAGAATTGAGCACCTCTTCCGGATCCATATTATAGCCGCTCGTCAGCTTTAATATCGCTTTTGTCACACGCAGAGGCGTACGCTTAAGTCCCTCTCGCTCCGGATCCTCGCCAATGAGACTTAAAATATCTCTATAATGCTCCTGCAGCTTTATATCCCGCTCGGAAAAATCCTGTTCTGTCATAAAATAATGCTATTCGTCGATGTGACTGATCACCTGAATGGCCGACCGGACGACGGTCACGCCGGAAAAAGAATTGAGACTGCGGACCTGCGACATAAAGGCGCGAGCCTGCGCTTCGGTCCGGAAATTGCCTACCCTGCACACCCAGCGCGGCGAAAAGAAATGAGTATAGGCGGGAACCTCAGGGAAGAAACTCTTGAAGCGTGAAGCCGCTTTCTCGGCCTCCTGACGCGAAGAACGCGAGTTGCTGCCTGCAAAAATCTGCACCCTGTATCCGCTTACCGTATAACGATGCACCTTTCTGACCGCAGGACGTGCTGCCGGTGAAGCTGCGTCATTCTCCTTCTCTTCCGTGTGGTCATCGCTACGATTAGCCTTCTTCTCCGGAAGCACATTATCCCTTTTCTTTGTGTCGCTGTCTGGCCGGGTCTTGTGTTCCTTGGCATGCTGCACGATGTTCTCGCCCTCGTGAGGCACAGTCACGGTATCGCCGTTGAGCAGACGGGTAAGGCGGGCGCTCTGTGTGATCTTTATAGTGCCCTCGCCCGGTGTGCTCTTCTGCAAATCCCTGACAAAATCAGTCTGCGCGAAAGAAAATATCGGAACTACCGCAATGATGACAGGAATGACAAATCTCATATCTTAAAAAATATAAGACACGATACGGAGGCAGAGAGTCTCCCTATCATGTCTTATTAAAGGGATAATGTATTACTTCTTCCAGGCATCGATAATACCCTTGAAGTCAGCAGCCTTAAGGGAAGCACCTCCGATGAGGCCGCCGTCGATGTCGGGCTTGCTGAACAGCTCGGGAGCATTGGAAGGCTTGCAGCTGCCACCGTAAAGAATGGTAGTATCCTCAGCAGCCTGCTTGCCGTACTTGTCGGCTACGATAGAACGAATGTAGGCGAGCATTTCCTCGGCCTGATCAGCCGTAGCAGTCTTGCCTGTGCCAATGGCCCAGATAGGTTCGTAAGCCAGCACGATATTCTTCCACTCCTCTGCAGAGAGATTGAACACAGAGCCTTCGAGCTCGGCCTTTACTACCTCGTTCTGCTTGCCGGCCTCGCGCTCCTCAAGAGTCTCACCGCAGCAGAAGATCACCTTAAGGTTGTTCTTGAGAGCGAGAGCTACCTTGTTCTTAAGGATCTCAGGAGTCTCGTTATAATACTGGCGCCTCTCGGAGTGGCCTAATATTACATACTGTGCGCCGGTGCTCTTAACCATCTCGGCAGACACTTCGCCGGTGTAAGCACCCTTCTCCTTATCAGCGCAATTCTCTGCGCCGAGAGCTACCACGTTCTGATCGAGTATTGCAGCTACGCTGGCCAAATGAATAAACGGGGTGCAGATGATGACACCGCAAGCCGGTTTGTCGGCCTTGCATACTTCGTTGATTTCCTTAGCTAAAGCTACACCATCCTGCAGGTTCATATTCATTTTCCAGTTACCTGCTACGATTTTCTTTCTCATTGTATTATTGTTTTTAATAAGATCTTGCTTACCAATGATATTATTAGCTCGTTTTTTCCTTCTGTTGCGCAGGGAAACGCTTATTCTGCCCGCGAAAATACGAAATATCAACGGAATAAAGAACAGCAGAAGCCATTTTATTGTAGATGTCATTCCGTGAGAGACATTTCCGTAAGTTAAGGATAACTTTCCAAGCGCGCTTGTCAGGCTGCCTTCGTCCGGAAGTGCGTTCTTTCCCCATTTGTTGAGTATCTTTCCGTTTTTCACCAGCATCACTCCCGGATTGGAGCGTATCATGGTCTTGAGCATCGTCTCATCGGCATAATAGAAGGGGAAGCGGATGCCGGCGGAGTGCTCCCACGCCTCCGCAGCCTGGTGAGAAGACGAGGTCAGGCCGCAGATGCCGTAGTTGTAACGCCGGCAATAGTCGTATATGTCCCCGATCGCATCGATCTCGCCGTTGTCCGTCGTCTCCACGCGCGGGAAGATGAGCCAGAAGAAATAGTTCTTCTGATGCAGGATATCATGTGTGACCTCCTCGTCTTTATCCGAGAATACAGCGAAATCGTAAATCTCCGGTTTATAGCCGGGACTGACCTCCTCTGTGCGGGAGTCGATGAATTTCCAGGTTGAATCGGGATAGTTGTCCAGCGTAAACTCCTTTCGCTCCCCATTCTTCTCCAGAATAAACGTCGTCTTGTACTGCGGAGCCTGGGCGCCGGCGGGAATACTCATGGCCCCGGGAATGTCCTGACCTATGTAATACGGGCGATAGTCCACCAGAGGCAGGTAATGATAGGACCAGAGACTTACGAGCAGTACAAACAGCAGAGAATAGAGCTGCACACCGCGATGCGGACCTTTGTTCAGGACGCTAACTATCCTGTCCGGGAAAAACAGCGTGACCGTCGTAAAGGCGAGCAGAAGGATGTTTTTGAGAAATGTATCGCGGTTGCTCAGATGCAAAGCCTCGCCGAAGCAGCCGCAATCCGAAATCTTACCCGTGACATATATATATAATGTAAGAGCTGTCATGAACAGCATCATAACAAACGACAAGACGGAGGCTATCTTGCGGCGGAGGCCGAGCAGCAAGTGGACGCCAAGGACAAACTCGAAGGTGCTCTCCAACACAGACAGCAGCGGCAACAACACGCCGTCATCGCTAATGCTAAGGCCGAAGGTGTTCAGGTACTCGCCTATCTTGATGGCGCCGCCCTGCGGATCAACGGCTTTCGTAAAGCCGGAAAAAATAAAAACGAATGCTGTAAGCAGGCAGCAAGCCTCAACCACTACACCGGTAAGCCTGCCTTTAGTCTTCATATCTAAGGCGTATCAGAGCAAACAAAGCGTAGTTGATGATATCCTCATAATTGGAAGCAATACCCTCGCTCACCTGCGTCTTGCCCATGTGATCTTCGATTTGTCTTATCCTGTATAATTTGACAAGAATTAGGTCGGTGATAGAACTGATCCTCATGCCACGCCAGGCCTCGCCGTAGTCGTGATTTTTCATCTGCATCAGGCGAAAAGTCTCAGCCATATATTTGTCATAGGCAGCGAGAGCCTCCTCCGTCGTAATATCCGGCTGCAGCACAGGATGCAGCTCCAGCTGTATAAGCCCGATTATACTGTAATTGACAAGCCCCACGAACTCCGAGTCCACACTATCGTGCACCAGAGCCACTCCGCTGTCCTCTATCTGCCGGATGCGTTTCGCCTTGTTCAGAAGCTGGTCGGTGACAGACGGGACGCGCAATATCCTCCAAGAGGGAGAATAGTCCTCAAGCTTCTTTGCAAACAATTCCCGACACGAAGACGAGATCTGCTTATACTGGCTTTCGGTATCAGCCATAGCTCTTTATTCTGCAAATCTGATTATCTGTCCCGGACGCAGGCGCGATTTTGCAGAGATGTTATTCTGCCTCGTAAGCACATCTACAGAGGTGCCCAATTCAGCAGCAATGCTCTCCAGCGTATCGCCACGCTTTACCTTACGATACCTCACGTCGGAAATAGTATTGCTCTTCTCACCTTCCCTTTCGGCAGAAGCGTACTTCTCATCCGAAGACTTGTCGGTATTATAGAATGTGTAGAAATCCTGTACAATATCCTGATGTTCGAAATCGAAAAGCAAAGCCGGATCTATTGCTTTACCAAGAAATAGTGTCTCAAAATGGAGATGTGAACCGGTAGAGAGACCTGTATTTCCGCCCAGACCGATAGGCTCGCCCGCCTTTACTACCTGGTTTTCCTCTACCAGCTGCTTGGAGAGGTGTCCGTACACCGTCTCGAGCCCATTGTTATGGCGTATCACGACATATTTGCCATAGCCACCGGCTTCATAGCTCACGATCCTTACTCGGCCGGAATAAGCCGACTTGATGGTATCACCGATATACACTTTTATGTCTAGGCCCTTGTGCACTCTGCGGAATGCCGGGCGATAGCCATAGCCTGAGGTTATTTTGGTAGAGGGCGTAGGCATACAGAAATGGCGCAAATCTATACGGAACGAATCCGGTATCGCAGCACCCTTATAATGGTGTACCGAGTTGTTATTAAAATCGGGATAAAGCCCCTTCAGCTCCTCATTACGCTCTATTGTGAGCAGATGTTTCAGCGAAATAGAATCAGCAGCTTTGACCCTATGATCTACAGGAGCCTGACGGGCTATGAGATCCTGTGCGTTACTTGCAACCGGGAGCGAAGCAAAAAATAAAAATCCTACAAAAGATAATACACTATGTTGAAAATTCATTGAAAAATCTTACAGAAAACTGTTTATTTTTAGTTCTTACATTGCAAATATAACAATTTGCCGGTTTACAGCAAAACGAGGCGGCAAGCAAATCTTCTTTTTTTACGGATACTTAACTATTCGGACTTAATTCAGCCTTTATTTTGTATTCGTTAGATTTAATAGCTGTTATCACGCTATTATTTCACACTTTTGCATTCATCTTTTCGTGGGGAACAATACATTGCCTGGGCCAATGTTTCATTCTCCAGAGCCTTGCTAAGAAAACGCCTTAAAAGGATGCCAGCCACATGGCGGTCTACGACATTCGGAAAACAGTTATAATGCAAACTGGCATAATCACGTCCATCTTAAAACAGGCAAAAATCGCCTCTTGCAACTACTTAAAAATCAACGCTCATATAAGGACAAAAATTACAAAGGAGATAATTTTAATTATGTGCCTTGTGATAAAAATTATGTGCCTTGTGAGTTTTCTTACATGCTGAAAGATTTTTGGAGATGTGCGAAACGACATATCTCAACAAGCGAGCATTTGTCGTTTACGGAATCAAATGTAATTTTATAAGACAGCCTCCGACAACTTAGAGCCGGCCTTCCGGCATATTCATATATGTGCCTTCCGTTATAAAATATGCGTCAAGATGAATGGACTTTCCATTATTCGTCGTCCTCTTTTCCGCCGGAAATGGTAAACTTTTCCAGATCATACATCGAGCCATTGTAAACGTTCAGATCCACGTATGACTTGATACCTTCTACCCTGCCGAAATCAGTATGCTGCCAGAACTTCCACTCGCCCTGATACTTCAACGTGTCCACATAGTAATGAGCTATCCAATAGGGGTAGTCCTTAAATTTATCGCTGGAGAAGTATTTTTGTTTGAATTTATAATAGGTGTAGAGTATCGGCTTCACTTTGTAATGGTCGCCTACGATGCGAAGCCATTCAAGGGCGGCCTTTTCAATCTCGGCGGGAGACATATCGCCAGTCTTCTCAAAATCGAGCACGGGAGGAAGGTCTCCGTCGGTGAGATGCACCTGCCGCAGGAAGAACTCCGCCTGCTGCCGGGCGCTCACGCCGGGCACGAAGAAATGATATGCACCCCTTATGAAGCCATATTGGGAAGCCTGAAAGAAATTGTCGTTAAAGTTCTCGTCGAGCGAAGATTTTCCCTCTGTGCTCTTGATGATAACAAACCGAACAGGATTGCCGTCAATCGTCGCGTCGCGCAACTTTTCCCAATTGATGGTTCCCTGATAGTGCGAGACATCTATACCCTGCACCGAATAGCCGTCGGGATACTTTGAATCGCCGAAAATGGCTTTCCATATCAGAGTGTTGCGGGGAGAGAGAAACAGAGAATTGAACAGGAAAAGATAAACAAAGAGCCCCGCCAGAGCCCCCAGTATGAGTTTCCAGGCCGGCATCTTAAGCAGGCGCTGGAACGCATAGAGCGGATTTCGGGCGGACTTACGATATACTACTCTTCGTCTTTTCCTTATCATAAATAATCAGAAAGTTCCCCGCTCTCTCGAGAATCAAAAAAGCGGGGAACTTATATAAGGAAGTAATCTATTACTTCTCGCTTTCCAGTTTCAGCGTCTTGGTAGGCTGGTCGCAAACGTCCGAGGGTCCCCAGTACTGGATAGGACCCGGATAAACGTATTCGGTATTCTTGGCCCACTCGTCTCTCTTGGCAGCAAATGTTTTGAACGGTTTGCCGTCGAGGTCTACGAGAGCCTTGCGGATCACGGGCTTCATCTCGCCGTTGCGCTTCTCCATGTTCATCATCATGGTGATAGGCACGCCGCCGGCTTTCCATTCATCGGTCTTAGCCGTAAGGTTCTTCACGATGGCCATATATCCGGTCTTATCGTTGGCTATAAGCTGTGCAGCGCTTACACCGAGGCTGTAGCAATAGTCTGCATCGAAATTGGAGGGAGCAGCGCAACGACCCTCGTAGCCGAAGAAGTGATGCTGTGCGGCAAACTTGCCATCATACTTGCCTTCCTTCTTCCACTTTGCCAGCAGGTCACCCACCATTTCGGAGAGAAGTTTCTCGGTCTCGATGAGAGATACCTGCACATTTCCGTGAGGATCGCGGTCCAGCGAAAGCTGGCGAGCCACTCCGTCAGGCAGAGTAGCGAATGTCTCTGCGTTTGCCGGGCTCAGGTGCGAGATGATATACTTGCGCTGAGCGTCCTTGTCGAGGTTTCTGTAGTCTGCTCCGTGAGCGGCGAGGAGGTCGTTGAGCTCCTGTATCAGACGTCCGATGGCAGGGATAAACTCTATGAGACCTTCAGGCACCAGAACGACGCCGAAGTTGTTGCCCTGGGCTGCTCTGTAAGCTACCACCTTGGCTATCTGCTCGACAATCTGATTGAGCGTCATGTCGTTCTTCTCTATCTCTTCGGAGATAAGGCAGATATTCGGATGTGTCTGAAGAGCGCACTCCAGAGCTATATGGCTGGCAGAACGTCCCATCAGTTTGATGAAATGCCAGTACTTGCGGGCGGAGTTGCAGTCTCTCTCGATATTGCCAATCACCTCGCTGTAAGTTTTGGTAGCTGTATCGAAGCCGAAGGATGTCTCAATCTGATCGTTCTTGAGATCGCCGTCGATCGTCTTGGGGCAGCCTATCACCTGAACGCCGTATTTATGCGCAGCATAATATTCAGCCAGAACGCAGGCATTGGTATTGGAGTCATCACCGCCTATTATAACGATGGCCTTTATGTCCAGCTTGCGGATAATCTGCAGGCCCTTCTCAAACTGGTCTTCCTTCTCGAGCTTCGTACGCCCGGAACCGATAAGATCGAAGCCGCCGGTGTTGCGATAATCCTTGAGCAAGTCTGCGGTTATCTCGATGTAATTGTGATCTACCAGTCCGCCCGGGCCCATGAGGAAGCCGTAAAGGCGGTTCTCGGGATTGAGCTTCTTGATCTCATCAAAGAGGCCGCAGATCACATTATGACCGCCGGGAGCCTGGCCGCCGGAGAGAATCACGCCCACATTCATCTTCTTCTGCGTAGCTTCTTCACCCGGAACAAACTCCACGAGAGGCATACCATATGTATTGGGGAAGAGCTTCTTGATCTCCTCCTGATTATCCACACTCTGGGTCGGTTCACCCTCTTTTACTTTTACTGCACCTTGTAGAGCTTTAGGCAACTTAGGCTCATATTTCGCTCTCTCTATTTGCAAATCACTTTTTTCCATCGTTTTGCTTTTTATTTTTGTCCTGCAAAGATAGAAATTTACCCGCAACGGGCAAAGGTTTGCCCTTCCTTTATAGGGCGAAAAGCGCTCATTTGTCCGTATCTACAAGAATTACTACCTTTGCATTAATCAAACGGACACCAATTTAGTAAGCATGGGAAGAAACAAATTCTCCGCATCCGAAATAGAGAACATACGCAGGCTGCTAAACAAGAAGAACTCCTCCAACAGGTACAGGCAGAAGCAGATCAGACATATTCTGAGGGTAGAATACGGCTTTCAGATATCCGACTTCAACATCCAGGGCAAGGCCTTTGGCGAGGCCGATCTGAACGAGGCCATACGCAGAGGACGCATCGCTGTGCTCGACGATGCGACCATAGAGGAGATGAAAAAGCGCTATCGAGAGAACAAGGAAAAGTACAGCCAATATTATAATGTGCAGGACAATGACGAAAAGTGATGACGAATTAGTATGCCGGACCGTCTCGTCAAAATACCTGATGCGCAGGCCTTGGATGACAGTAAGGTGTGATTGCGTTGCCATCCCCGGAGGCAAGGTTAATCCCGAATACTACGTCCTGGAATACCCCGGATGGATCAATGTGATAGCCATCGACGAGAGCGGGAATATGCTGCTGGAGCGCCAGTGGCGACAGGCGGCCGGCATCATCTCGACCGAGATACCCGCCGGGGTTATGGAAAAGGGAGAAACGCCGCTGCAGGCAGCCCGGCGAGAACTGCTCGAAGAGACAGGCTACACGGGAGGGGAATGGAGCGAGCTGCTCACCCTCTACCCCAACCCGGGGCTGATGAACAACAAGTGTCATTGTTTTCTGGCCCGCGGTGTCAGACGGACCGACTCTCAGCACCTCGACGAGACAGAGTGTCTGGAGGTATTCACCGCTACACAGGAGGAGGTGTTCCGGCTTCTCTGCGAAGGAGCCTTTATGCAGGCCATGATGGTGGCACCTCTGTGGAAATACTTTTATAAGAACAGGAAATAACTAACTAATCATATTACAAGTCATGGAAATAGGACAAAGACTGCCAGATGTCCTTGGCAAAGATCAGGACGGACGGCTGTGGAAAACAGAAGATCTGAAAGGCAAGAAGATAGTGCTCTACATCTATCCCCGCGACTCTACGCCGGGATGCACCAACGAGGCCTGCAACCTGCGCGACAACTATTCCCGGTTCCTCGCAGAAGGGTACGCAGTCATCGGCGTCAGCATGCAGGGCGCTGAGTCGCATCGCAAATTCATCGCCAAGAACAACCTGCCCTTCCCGCTCATCGCCGACGTCGATGGGACGCTCATCAAGGAGCTCGGCGCATACGGCGAGAAGAAGATGTACGGCCGGACCACGATGGGCACACTGCGCATGACCTTCATCGCCGACGAGAACGGCGTCATCACCCGCATCTTCGGCTCAGGAAAGGTCAAGGTAAAGGAGCACGCCTCCCAGATTCTGGACTAATCAGCTATGATTTGCCACGATAAATAGCTGAAAATACACTGAAATAAGAGAATTAAGTGCAATTTAAGATTATATAAGAGGAATAAGGCTTTGATTCGTGGATTAATTCATACTTTTGCCAATATCAAAACATACTAAAACTGATATGAAAATGAACAGATTATTTTTGATTCCAATTTTGGCGGCCACAGTAATTCTCGGAAGCTGCGCGAGCAAGAAATCCCTCGAGAACTGTCAGAACGAGAATAAGATACTCTCTGCCAACTATCAGAATACGAAGGACAAACTTGCAGATGCGCAGTCGAAGCTTGCTGCAAGTCAGGCACGCGTTACATCGCTCGAGCAACAGCTTGAGGAGCGCAACCGCGACTACGCTAAGCTGCAGGCTTCGCTCGACAAGAGCCTCACGGCCGGCAGCCAGACCAACATCAATATCTCCAAGCTGGTAGATCAGATCAATGAGTCTAACAAGTACATCCGCCATCTGGTGGAGGTAAAGAGCAAGAGCGATTCGCTCAATCTTGTTCTGACCAACAATCTCACACGCTCCCTCACCACAGATGAGCAGAAGGAAGTGAACGTGCAGGTATTAAAAGGCGTGGTGTACATTTCCCTGGCCGACAACATGCTCTACAAGAGCGGTAGCTATGAGATCAACGACCGCGCAGCCCAGACCCTCAGCAAGATCGCCAAGATCATCATGGACTACAAGGACTACGACGTGCTCGTAGAGGGCAACACGGACGATGTACCCATCACCCGGCCCAACATCCGCAACAACTGGGATCTCAGCTGCCTCAGGGCATCGAGCGTAGTGCAGTATCTGCAGAACAACTACGGCATAGACCCGAAGCGCCTCACTGCCGGTGGCCGCGGAGAGTACAACCCGCTTACCTCCAACGACACGGAGCTTGGCAAGCAGCGTAACCGCCGCACGCAGATCATCATCACGCCGAAGCTCGACCAGTTTATGGACCTTATCGATAAGGCACCGAAAGAAGGAACAACCGAATCGTAAGGCAAAAACATCACAGATAAGGCGAAGCGCCTAAGAAAGAAACAGAAAATCCTCCGGAGCATTCTTACGAAAGCTTCGGAGGATTTCTTATTACGCATACTGAGCTCCCGGAGCTGTCGTACACGCAGCCTTTAGCCATAAATGATATTATTATTGTCTGGTAAACACAGTATACCCATTCCTAATCCATTTATAAAAGCGGATAATTAAACGTCAGCGCCCAGCAAAAATGGTAATAAACAAGGCTCATAAGGATTCCCAAGTGTTTTGTTGTTTTCCGGGTGTCTTGAATTTTTCTTACATGCGGGAAGGTTTTTACGGTGTCCGGAATGAGGGCTCACTAAAGAGAATATTCATGTTTTATTCACTTTCATATATATGTCCCGAAGGCGGATTATGACGACTTGAAGCCAATTTTGGGACCCTTTCAAACTCCTGAGAATCAGTGCTTCGCAAAGGCTGAAGAGGGTGTATCATAATTCGATTTTTCGCGATACATCCTCTTTTTGCGTGTTCTGA
>OMUV01000040.1 GCA_900314335.1 uncultured Prevotellaceae bacterium
ACGGGATTCCCTGTTTATACAAGTCATCGCTCTCCTGCACGGCCGATATAATTTCGCCATACGAAATACGGCCCCTTTTCCTTCATTTTGGAAAAGGCATTCCCCACATTTCAAAAAACCTTCCGCTTGCGCGGATACTCACATAGGACATGAGGGAAACTACATTTGAGATGTTTCTTCTCGTCTCAAATGTAGTTTCGGCCTTCCGGGAGCATTGATTTTTAAGTAGTTAGAAAGGGCTAATAATTCATCGTTCCGTTGACCATATCCTCGCTCTTCCAGGGGGCGGGAGCGCCGCCGAGATATTTGTGAAACCACTCCAGATGGGCGTTGTAGTAGAGCGGCATGGAGCGGAGGTTGCTGGGCCAGTGGCCGTCGTTCTTGAACACGATGATGCGGCTGGGGATGCCGAGCGTCTGGAGCACGGAGAAGTATTGCAGGCTCTGCGTGTAGGAGACACGGTAGTCGCGCTCGCCGGTGATGATGAGCGTCGGCGTGGCGAAGTTCATCACATAGGTAGAGGGGCTCCATTTGCGGTAGAGGTCCGAGTTCCACGGCTGGCCGTTCATTTCAAAGTTGGGGAACCAGAGCTCCTCGGTCGTGCCCCACATGGAATTCATGTCGTAGAGGCCCATCATAGAGGCGATACACTTGAAGCGCTTCGTGTGGCCCTGCACCCAATTCATAAAGTAGCCGCCGTAGCTCCAGCCCATGATGCCCATGCGTGTGGAGTCGACATAGGAGAGCTGCGCGAGGGCGTCGGTGACCCGCATGACGTCGACAAACGGTTTGCCGCCCCAGTCCTCGCTGATATCGCGGCAGAACTGCTGACCGTAGCCCGTAGAACCGTGCGGATTGGGATATGCCACGACGTAGCCTGCGCCGGGATACACCTGCCAGTCGGCGCGGTAGGAATCCATCCACTGCATCTGCGGACCGCCGTGGACATTGATGACGAGCGGGTACTTCGTGCCTTCTTTAAATCCGTGTGGCTTGACGATGAACACCTCCACGCTGTCTCCGGCGGCGCCCCTTACCCACATCGTCTCAGAGGGCCGGATGTCGACGGCCTGCTCGAGCGAGTCGTTGAAGTGGGTCACCTGCTGCTCGCCGAGGCCCTTGCGCGTGGGGCGGGCGCTGTAGAGGGCCGAGGGCTTGCCCGTGGTAGAGTAGGTGTAGTAGAAGAGGCCCTTGCCGTCGATGTCAAACGAACCGATAGCGCGTCCGGGGATGACCGTCTCGATGCGGCCGGTCTTGATAGTCACCTTGTAGAGCGGTTCGTAGCCCCTGACGGGGGCGAGGAAGTAGATGGCGCGCGAGTCGGGGCTCCACTTGAACGCGTCCACCCAGTTGTCAAATCCTTCGGTAAGGACGGTCTTCTTCCCCGTGGTGCGGTCGATGACGGCCAGACGGAAGCGGTCGCTCTCATAGCCCGGGATGGTCTGTGTGCGGTAGGCGATGTATCGCCCGTCGGGGCTGTACTGCGGGCTGCCGTCCCAGGCTTTGTTGTCGGCGGTGATGCAGCGCGCCTCGCCGCCTCCGACGGGCACGGTGTAGAGGTCCGAGTTGGTCGAAGCCTCGGGATGGGCGTCGTGATTGGAGAGATAGCAGAGCTCGCGCGAGTCGGGACTAAAGGCGAAGCCCTCGGGACCGCCGGGAGAGAACGTGGGCGAATGGAATTCCCCGGGCGTCACGTCGGTGTAGGTGTTCTGCGCCACGTTGTATACAATGATGTGCCAGTATTTGCCGTCGGTGTACTGATCCCAATGGCGGAAGAGGAGCTTGTCGGCCATGTGGGCCTGCACGGGTGCCTTGGCCTTGAGCTCGTTGGCCTTGGCGTTGGCCTCGCCGTCGGCTCCGCCTATGTTCGGCCACACCTCGGCGGCGAAGGCTACGAGATTGCCGTCGGGCGAAACGACTGCGCCCTGTGTGCCGAGGGCATAATTGGTCAACTGCTTTGTTTCGCCGCTCTTCATGTCGTAGCGGAACACCTGCGCCCGCCCGTCGGCCGCGGCGGTGTAGTAGAGGGCCGTGCCGTCGGGGCTCCACTGCGGCGCCCAGCCGCTCACGCCCTTGAGCGGTTGCCCGTCCACATAGAGCGCCACGCTGCTGCTCTGATTCTTAAGGTCGGAAGCGCTCACGCTGTAGGCCAACTGTCCCTTTACGGAGACTGCGGGGCCCGAGGCATAGCGGATGCGGTAGACATCCTCGATGGTGAAGGCGCGCTTCTCCGCTGTGGCGGCCGGAGCGGCGGACTTGTGCGCCCGCTGACCGCCGTCGGGAGCGGCGCTGACTGTTGTCGTGAGGCCGGTGAGCAGGATGGAGAGCGCTGCGACGCGCAGCGTGGGCCACAGCCCGCGCCTCGTAGCGCCGGCAGCCTGTGCGGCGGTAAATGTTATCGTTTGCATAATGATCTACGCTTAGTTTGTTATGTTCCTGTAGTGTAATATGAATTTCGTCGCAAAGATACTAATTTACGCCGTGGCCGGCGGGGTCGCGGGGACGGAAGTTGCAGGCCGGAGCTCTGAGCCTCCGGCAAATGTGCAGGCTTTCCTGCGCCTTTCATTGGCGGGAAAGCGTTTCTGATGCCTTATAATCTCTTCTGAAAAGGAATTATTCTCCCTTCGGGCGCATGCGGACGAGCTCGATGGCTTCCTTGCCGCTCAGGTGAGCGATGCGTATCCTCACCATCAGCAGGCGGTTGAAACCACGGGCCATCTCCTTCTCGAGCGCTTCGTCCTGGTGCGGGTAGAAACGGTCGCCGAGGGCGGCGAGCGCCTTGCGCTTCTCCTCCTCGTCCTCTATGATCTCCGCGCGCCCGAAAGCGATGACACTGCGAAAGTAAGTGGTGTACTCGGCGGGCACTACATCGTCCTTGTCCACGACGGTGAAGGACACCTTGTCGTGGCGGCGCAGCGCGTCGACCTTGTGGCCGCTGAGAGCCGTATGAAAGCAGATGCAGCCGTCGAGCCATACATAATTGACCGGCACGCCGTAGGGATAGTCGTTGTCGCCGAGAACGGCGAGCACGCCGTATGTGCCGCGGAGGAGTATTGCCTCGCATTCGCTGCAGGAGAGCTCCTGACGTCTGCGCCTCATGGGGCGGAATTCTTCTGTCATGGTGAATGGGGTATTAAGCGGAAACGATTTTCAGACCGATAACGGCCACGATAAGCAGGCACACGAAAAATAGCTGCCACCCGGTCAGCGGTTCGTGCATGAACAGCACACCGCACAGCACCGTGCCGACGGCGCCGATGCCCGTCCAGACGGGATAGGCGATGCTCAGCGGCAGCGTCCGCGAGGCGGTCATGAGCAGCACCATACTGGCGACGGTGAATCCGGCGAAGCCACCGAACCAGAGATAGTGGGCCGTGCCGGTGACGAGCTTTGCGTTGGACAGGCAGAACGTGAACGCGCACTCGCACAGCCCTGCCACAATCAGAATGATCCAATTCATATTATATAATGTTGTAGTGAGGGCTGCAGCACTATGCCGGCGACTCCTTCTGTCGTATTCTGCGGTAGAATGGATGTTTTGCGGCGGCAAAGTTAGCATTTTCTCCCGAAATGGCGGCCCTCACGGCGGCGCGGCCGCGCTTCACAGGAGCGGCCGGGAGGCTTTCTGCCGCCGCGGGATGCGGAGCGAGGGCGGGTAGTTCCGTTTTTCATAACAGAAAATCGCTTTTCCGCAAATTCTTGTCCGTTGATATTCATAACTTTGCAGGGTGTATCACCGCCGCGCCGCAAGCGCCGGTCGCGGGAGGCTGATATGCGCCGACAGACAGATGAGACGATTAACAACATACATAGCAGACATGAAAAAGTTACTGACCCTGTGCGCCATGCTGGCCGTGGTGCTGACATCGTGTGCGCAGCAGAAAGCGAAAACCGCCGCCCGCAAAGCCTCGTCTGAGGTGCTGGTGGCCTATTTCTCGGCGACGGGCACCACGGAGGGCGTGGCCCGGGCCATCGCCTCGGGCATCGGCGCGCCGCTGTTCCGGATAACGCCCCTCAGGCCCTACAGCGAGGCCGACCTCGACTGGAGAAACGACAAATCCCGCAGTTCGCTCGAGGCGGCGGACCGCAGCGCGCGCCCGGCCATGAAGACGCTGGTGCGCAGTGTGGGAAAATATCGCATCGTGTTCCTCGGCTACCCGATATGGTGGAATGAAGCCCCGCGCATCATCAACACCTTCGTCGAGAAAGAGGGCCTCAAGGGCGTCACAGTCATTCCCTTCGCCACCTCGGGCGGCAGCGGCATCGACTACAGCGTCAGGCAGCTCAAGGCCGCCTATCCCGCCGTCGGCTGGAGGGAGGGACGCCTGCTCAACGCCGAGACCGACAAGGAGATACAGGCCTGGGCAAAGCAGGCCCTTGCTGCGGCGAAGAAATAAGGCCGGGCTAATCAATCCGGGAGCAATTTTCCCGGAGCGAAGAATGGGAATCATCCGCCCGCGGACGGATGATTTCCATTCTCTTTACGCCCGATTTTTACCTTTTCTAAATATCTGATTTACAGCGTCCGCAAAAGGCCAAAATTACATTTGAGACGTTTTGAACTACCTCAAATGTAATTTTCCTCAGGTCCTATGTGAGTATCCGCACATGCGGAAGGTTTTTTATGAAGTGTGCTTGCGGCATGTTTTGCGAGGCTAATCAGCCGTATCAGTCCCTACCTCTCCGCGGGGCAGAGCATGTCTGTCATCCAGCGGGCCATGCGGACGCCCTCGTTCTCATAATGCGCCAGCGTCGCGAGGGCCGCGGCCTATTTATCAGAAACATTCCCCTTGTTCTTAATTTTTTCGTACCTTTGGCCTTATAAATGTGAAATCTCATTATCGTAAAACCGGTTTATTACCATAAAACGATGAACATTAATCTCCTCAGACACTGCGCAGGGCGGGTATTGCCGCTCCTTCTCACGGGCGTCGTCATGGCAGCCGCGCTCCCCTCGACGGGCGCCGAGCCGCTTCGTTATGTCAAGTATGTCAACCCGATGATCGGCGCGGGCGGCCACGGCCATGTGTTCGTGGGCGCGAGTGTGCCCTTCGGCAGCATCCAGCTGGGCCCGACGAATATCAACAAGGGATGGGACTGGTGCTCGGGCTACCACTACAGCGACAGCATCGTATTCTCCTTCTCGCACAATCACCTCAGCGGCACGGGCTGCGCCGACCTGGGCGACGTGGGCATCATGCCCTTTACCGGCGCGCTGCGCTCCGGCCGCGGACAGCAGAATAACATCGAGGGCTCCGTAGCGGCCAAGTATCGTCACGCCAACGAGAAAGTGGCGCCGGGATACTACTCCGTGAAGCTCGACAACGGCATCAGCGCCGAACTGACCGCGACGACGCACGTGGGCATGCACCACTATGTCTATCCCGCCGTGAGCGGCCACCGCATGATCATCGACCTGGTGGACGACATCAACGGCAATGTCTACGAGTCGTACATCCGCAAGGTGGACGACTACACCGTGGAGGGCTTCCGCTTCGTCCACGCCTGGACGCCGCTGCGCAAGACATTCTTCTACGCCCGGTTCAATCAGAAGATCAAGCAGCTGGACACCTACAGCGTCGACGCCCATGTGGGGCAGGACGAGCTGCAGAGCGCCAGGGTGAAGGGCGTTGTGACCTTTGATGACAATGTGAGCGACGTGATGGTCAAGGTGGCCCTCTCCTCCGTGAGCTGCGAGGGCGCGAAGAAGAACATGGACGCCGAGCTTCCCGGATGGGACTTTCAGGCTACGCTCGCCGCGGCGCAGAGCAAATGGGACAAAGAGCTCTCCTGCATCGACGTCACGGGCACCCCTGAGCAGAAGACCATCTTCTACACCGCGCTCTACCACACGATGATCTACCCCTGCATCTACGCCGATGTCGACGGTTCCTTCCGCGGCATGGACGACAAGGTCTACACCGGCAATTCGTGGCAGAACTATACCGTCTTCTCCACCTGGGACACATATCGCGCGCTTCATCCGCTCTACACCATCATCGAGCGCGACCGCGTGCCCGACATGATCAACTCGTTCCTCAGCATCTACGACCAGAACGGCAAGCTCCCCATCTGGCCGCTCTATGCGGGCGAGACGAACTGCATGCCGGGCTACAGCTCCGTGCCCATCATCGCCGACGCCTACCTCAAGGGCATCCGCGGATACGACGCTGACCGCGCGCTCCGCTACATGGTCTCCACCGCCACCAACCCTGAGCAGAGAGGCATCAGTCTGCTGATGAAATACGGCTACATCCCCGCCGACAAACTCGGCGAAGCCACCTCCGTATCCCTCGAATATGCCGCCGACGACTGGGGACTGGCGCTCATAGCCAAGCGTATGGGCCACGACGACATCTACCGCACCTTCATCAAGCGCGGCCACGCCTACGAGCAGTATTGGGACAAACGCATCAACAAGATTCATCCGAAAATGGCCGACGGCTCCTGGTATGAGCCCTATGACCTCTACACCGCGGAGCATCACGGCGGCGTGGGCGACTTTACCGAGGGCAACGGCTGGCAGTATACGTTTATGGTGCCGCAGGACCCTGTCGGCCTCATCGCTGTAAATGGCGGCGACAAGGCTTTCATAGAGAATCTCGACTCGCTCTTTGTGGCCAAGGGCAGCCTCGGCGAGAACGCCGCGCCCGATGTCTCTGGCCTCGTGGGAATGTACAGCCACGGCAATGAACCGGCGCATCACATGCCCTATCTCTATGTCTACGCCGGGGCACAATGGAAGACGGCCGCGCGTGTGCGCTCACTCCAGGAGCAGTTCTACCGCAACGATCCCGACGGCTACTGCGGCAATGAGGACTGCGGCCAGATGTCCGCCTGGCATATTCTCTCCGCTCTCGGATTCTATCAGGTCACACCTTCGCAGGGCGTCTACTCGTTCGGCAGCCCGCTGTTCCGCAGTGCTGTCATCCGCCTGCCGGGAGGCAAGACATTCACCGTCAAAGCCCCTGCCAACAGCAGCCGCAACATCTACATCAGGAGCGCTAAGCTCAACGGCAAGAACTACACCAAGAGCTACATCACCTACGACGATATCATGCGCGGCGGAGTGCTCGAGTTCACCATGAGCAGCCGTCCCAACCGCAGTTTCGGCGCCGCGCCCAAGGACCGCCCCACAGTAGCGCAATAACCCAGGTCACAAGACAGACAATATGACCCATACTCCCGCTCCCGTCCCCGACGCCGCCATTCCGGCTCAGGACGCAGACATCCGCTCCTCGGCCTCCTACGCCGACAGCAAGCCCCATTATGTCACCCTCGACGGCCTGCGCGGCTCGGCCGCGCTGCTGGTGCTCGTATACCATGTGTTCGAAGGCCTGGCCTTCGCCGCCGGCGTCGACGTCATCACGGGGCTCAATCACGGTTACCTCGCCGTCGACTTCTTCTTCATCCTCTCGGGCTTCGTCATCGGCTACGCCTACGACGACCGCCTGCGCACCACCATGACCACGGGCGGATTTATCCGTCGCCGCCTCATCCGTCTCCACCCCATGATCGTGATGGGGGCGCTGATAGGATTTGCGGCCTTCTGGGTGCAGGGCGGTGTCCACTGGGACGGCACACATGTGGCCCTCTCTACGGCTCTCCTGTCGCTGCTCCTCTCGCTGTTCATGATACCGGCCTTCCCGGGCTCGCAGCTCGATGTGCGCGGCAACGCGGAGATGTTCCCCTTCAACGGGCCCGCCTGGTCGCTGTTCTTCGAATATATCGGCAATCTGCTCTATGTCCTCTTCATCCACCGGCTCAGCACGCGGGCCCTCGGTTGGCTGGCGTTCGTCACGGGCGCCTGCCTGGCGCTGTTCTCGCTCTTCGACCTCTCGGGCTACGGCATGCTCGGCGTGGGCTGGACACTGGACGGGTGGAACTTTCCCGGCGGACTGCTGCGCATGCTGTTCCCCTACACGATGGGCATGTGGCTGGCGCGCCGCTTCAGGCCCCGCCGCCGTGTGAAGGGCGCCTTCTGGATCTGCTCGGCCGTGCTGCTGGGCCTCTTCCTCGTGCCCTACATCCCGGGCAAGAGCCCCGTCTGCCTCAACGCCGTCTTCGAGATGGTGTGTGTGATGGTCATCTTCCCGCTCATCCTGCTCACCGCCGCCTCCTCGCAGCCGCGCCACCGCCTCTCCATGAAGGCCTGCAAATGGGTGGGCGACATCTCCTATCCGCTCTACGCCATCCACTACCCCGTGATGTATGTGTTCTACGCGTGGCTCATCGAGGGCAAGCGCTACACCCTCGCCGAGGCCTGGCCGCAGGCGCTGCTGGCCGTCGTGCTGAGCATCGTGATAGCCGTCATCTGCCTCAAGCTCTACGACGAGCCCGTGAGGAAATGGCTCTCCGCGCGCTTCATCCATACGGGGGAGAAGAAATAGATTAGCCGCCTTCGCAAGAAAATTATCCGCTCGGAAAGAGATTATCCGCGTGGGAAGAAAATGATCCGCGCTATACCTGTATCAGCCGGGAGGGCCGCTTCAACGCGGCCCTCCCGGCTGACTTCTCCCCCAAGCATTTCTCTCTTATCGTCCTCCAAATTCCGCTTCGCGCACTACGGCGAATGTGCCGCGCATATATAAGTTGTCACGCCCCTGTACGGCTGCCATAATTTCGCCATACGGCAACGGGGTCCTTTTCCCTCATTTTTGAAAAGGCATACCCCTACACATCAAAAAAGCTCCCGCATGCTGTGTTACTCACATAGGACCTGAGGAAAATTACATTTGAGATGTTTCAAAACGTCTCAAATGTAATTTTGCCCTCTGCGGAGCGCTGATTCTTAGGCGCTTAGAGAAGGTGATTTTTGGCCATTTCGGGACTTATACGATGCATCCGGATATGGCTGATATTCATCCCGGAAACGCCGTGCCCAGCCACGGGGATAAAAATATCCGTCTCCCATCGCGCGGGAGGCGGAGCGGGAGGGAGAAGGCGCGAGGGAAGCTTAAAAAAAGACAAATTGCGCGTGGGGAGTGCGGTTTGTATTGAGATAAGTTGCTATCTTTACGGTCGGTAAAGCCGTCAGGGCTTATTTTCTATTCGGTATCAGCGATCTCGCGGGGCGTCGGAGGACACCTGCGCGGGGTCAGGAAGAGTGATTTAGTATTAACAAACAAGATACAAACATGAGAAAGAAGATTAACAGGCTGCCGCTGTACGCTCTGCTGGCGGCTTTGGCGCTGCTTTTCTGCGCGCTCGTGTCGGTGGCGTTCCTGCCCTTCGCCGCGACGGACAGCGGTTTCGCCATGCCGACGGCCGTCTCCGTGGTGTGCGGCGTGGTGGCGGTAGTGGCGGTGGTCCCGCTCCTCATAGCGCTCGTGCTGCGCCTCAGAGAGGCGCGCACTGTGCTGGCCGTCATCTTCGGCCTTGGCATCACGCTGCTGCTGCTCGACTTCACGGGGACCGTGCGTCTCTGGACGGGCTGGATGGCCCGCATACAGTTGCTCCCGGCGGTGCTGGCGCTCAGTTGGGCGGTGGTGGTGCCCATCGTGCTCACGCTCGTCTACGGCCGCATCTATTGCTCCGTCATCTGTCCGCTGGGCGTGATGCAGGACGTGATAGCGCGCATCGGGAGGATCGGCAAGCGCCGCCCGTACAATTATTCCGGCGAGAAGCGCTGGCTGCGCATCGGTGTGCTGGTGCTGTTCCTCATCCTCCTCATCGGGGGCGTCGGGACGGCGGCCACTCTGATAGCGCCCTACTCGGCCTTCGGTCGCATAGCGCAGAATCTCCTGCAGCCGCTCTGGATAATGGGCAACAACGCCCTCGCTTCGTTGGCCTCGGGGATGGACAGTTACGCGTTCTATCACACCGACCTCTGGATGCGCTCCCTGCCCACGTTCATCATCGCCGCCGTGACATTCCTGGTCATCGCGGTGCTGGCGTGGAGAGGCGGCCGCACGTGGTGCAATACGATCTGCCCCGTGGGGACGGTGCTCGGGTTCCTCTCGCGCTTCTCATGGCTGAAGATTCACTTCGACGCCGCGGCTTGCAGGAACTGCAGCAAGTGCACACGCCATTGCAAGGCCGCATGCATCGACTTCAAGACGCACACGGTAGACTATTCGCGCTGTGTAGCCTGCGGCGATTGCCTGAGCCAGTGCGAATTCGACGCTCTCTCCTACGGCCATGTGTCGCTGAAGAAGAACCTTCGCCCGCGTCCCACCTCTCCGGAGGCTCCCCAGGGCCCCGCTGCCGATGATCCGAAGGCCGCCGGAGCTTCAGCTCCGACCGTAGCGCCGGCAGTGGCCGCCGCTCCAGTGGATACGGGCCGCCGCGGCTTTCTCATGGCCGCCGCCATGGTAGCCTCCACCGCCGCCATGGCTCAGAAGGACAAGAAGGTGGACGGCGGTCTGGCAGCCATCGAGCAGAAGCAGCCGCACCGTCGTCATACACCGCTCACTCCGCCGGGCTCGTGGAGCGCCGACCACTTTGCGCAGCACTGCACAGCATGCCAGCTCTGCGTGGCCGAGTGTCCCAACGGCGTGCTGCGACCCTCGGAACACCTGGATACGCTCATGCAGCCCACGATGAGCTACGAGCGCGGATTCTGCCGCCCCGAGTGTACGCGTTGCTCCTCCGTCTGCCCCACGGGAGCCATCAGGCCCATCACGCCCGCCGACAAGTCGAGCACACAGATAGGTCACGCCGTCTGGATGATGATGAACTGTGTCGTGGTGGCCGACAATACGAGCTGCGGCAACTGTGCGCGCCACTGCCCCTCGGGAGCTATCGAGATGATGCCGCTGCATCCCGACGATCCCGACTCGCTCAAAGTGCCCGCTGTCAATGAGGCGCGCTGCATAGGTTGCGGCGCCTGCGAATATGTATGCCCCGCGCGGCCGTTCTCCGCCATCTACGTCGAGGGGCATGAAGTACACAAATCCATCTGAAGAGCAAAGCAATGACCAAGAATATCAACCGACGCTCATTTCTCAAGACCGTCACCGCCGGAACGGTTGCCACCGCTGCCGCATCGCTCACCGGCTGTAAGAACAAGGGCAGCAACCCCGCCGCGGACGACTACGAACATCTGACAGAGCCGCAGAAGGGCCGCATGACCTACCGCATCAATCCCACGACGCACGACCGCGTCTCGCTCCTCGGCTACGGCATGATGAGGCTGCCCGTAGAGGGCGGCGGCTCGGGCCGCGACAGCGATGCGCCCCTCGACCAGAAGATGATCAACAAGCTCGTCGCCTACGCCTACGACCACGGGGTAAACTACTACGATACATCGCCGGCCTACTGCAAGGGTGAGTCGGAGAAGGCCACCGGAACAGCGCTCAGGCCCTTCCCCCGCAAGAGCTACTTTATCGCTACCAAACTGAGCAACTTCTCCGAGGAGACCTGGAGCCGCGAAGCCTCGATCGAGATGTATCACAACTCTTTCCACCAGCTCGGGACGGACTACATCGACTATTACCTGCTGCACGGCGTGGGGATGGGCGGATTCGAGCAGTTTCAGAAGCGCTACATCGACAACGGAATGATCGACTACCTCGCCGGCGAGCGCCGCGCGGGCCGCATACGCAATCTCGGCTTCTCCTTCCACGGCGACTACAAGGCGTTCCAGTGGCTCATGGACCATCACGAGCAGTATCACTGGGACTTCTGCCAGATAGAGCTCAACTATCTCGACTGGGACTACGCCAACGAGATCAACGACTTCAACACCGATGCGCGCGTCCTCTACGGCGAGCTCGAGAAGAGGGGCATCCCCGCCGTGGTGATGGAACCGCTGCTGGGCGGACGCCTGGCCAATGTCCCGCAGTATATCGTGAGCCGTCTCAAGCAGCGCGAGCCCGAGCGCACAGTGGCTTCCTGGGCCTTCCGCTACGCCGGCACGCCCAAGGGGGTGCTCACCGTGCTGAGCGGCATGACCTACATGGAGCATCTCAAGGACAACCTCGTCAACTACTGCCCGCTCACGCCGCTCAAGCCCGAGGAGGAAAAGTTTCTCTACACCATCGCCCGCGAGATATTCGACCTCAAGACCATCCCCTGCAACGACTGCAAATACTGCATGCCCTGCCCATGGGGTGTGAACATCCCCGCCATCTTCGTCCACTACAACAAATGCATCAACGAGGGCACACTGCCGCACAAGGCAGAGAGCGAGAGCTACGCGCGCTACCGCCGAGAGTATCTCATCGGGCTGGATCGCGTGGTGCCGCGCGAGCGTCAGCCGGACCACTGCATAGGCTGCAACCACTGCGTGCCCCACTGCCCGCAGAACATTCAGATACCGCAGGAGATGGAGCGTCTGTCCCACTTTATCGATTCGCTCAAGCGTGGGGAGATTGTCTGAGATACTGAGAGCCGAGGGCTGCTCGCTCGTAGTGCGCGACAGCGCGGGCGCTATCACCACCTACTCCTCCACGGGCGTCCGCGACCTCGAGTACCTGCTCGACCATCAGCCCGAGCGCCTCCGCGGCGCCGCGATAGCCGACAAGGTCATCGGCAAGGCTGCCGCAGGCATGGCCATCTACGGCGGCGTCACGGACATCTACGCCGAGGTGATGAGCCGCAAGGCCCTGCCGATGCTTCAGAGCTCAGGCGTCCGCTTCGGCTTCGGCCTCCTTGTGGACCGCATCGTAATCCCCGGGGACAACGGCCGCTGCCCGCTGGAGCGCATAGTAGAGGAGTGCACTACGCCCGCGGAAGTGGTGGCGACCCTCAGACAACATTTTAAGGAAATGCAACAACGCTGCACACAGCAGCAACAACATCAGAACAAGTAATACATGAATATGCAATCGAATACCGCACTCTACGACCTACAGTTCTCCGAGAGCCGCACATGGCTGGTGGCCGCTCTCATGTCCGTGGGCAATATCCTGCTGCCTCAGCTCTGCCACCTTGTGCCGCAGGGCGGGCTCATCCTTCTGCCCATCTACTTCTTCACGCTCATCGGCGCCTACAAGTACGGCCTGCGCGCCGGGCTGCTCATCGCGGTGGCCTCGCCGCTGGTCAACCATCTGCTCTTCGGCATGCCGCCCGCGCCGATGCTGCCGGTGCTCTTGTTCAAGGGCGCAGCGCTCGCCGTGGTGGCCGCCCTTGTGGCCCGCCGCGCAGGCCGCGTCACGCTGCCCCTCCTGATGGTCGTCGTGGCGGGCTACCAGCTCCTCGGCGGCATCGGCGAGGCCATCATCACAGGCAGCCTCAGCGCGCCGCTTCAGGACATCCGCCTGGGCTGGCCCGGACTGCTGTTGCAGGTGGTGCTGGGCTATGTGGTGATCCGCCACATGCCTTCGCCCCGCACGGCAGAGTAAACGGGCTTCCCCACATTCCTCATCCCGCCCACGGCACGGGTCATCCGCCCGCGCCCGCTCAGGCTGCGGACATCAGAGAGCATGCTTCCGGACCAATGCATACCGCACCGGAAGCATGCTCTCCGTGCTTTTATTACCACCCTTCGGGAAATCCGCCTTCGCAGCCCATACATTATTATACAGATGAGGAAAATATTCTCTGATTCACCACTCCTTATAATGCCGACCGGGAAGGCCGCCGCAGAAGACACGAAGGGCGCTGACAGCAAAGCCAGCGCCCTTCGCGATGATGTTCTCTCACGGCCGGGCCGGCGGGAAGGCCGAGATGCGCAGCCTTGCCGCGCCCATGGGGATGAGCTCGATGTCTTCCGCCTGTCTGGCGCGCGGCGCGTTCTCGTCGGGCAGCAGTCCGCAGAGGCCGTAGCTGTCTATCTTCCACGAGTCCACCCGGCGCCCCTTGGCGCGGAACATCAGAGGAGAACTTGCGGGCGTGAAGGGGAAGTCGTCGGCGGGCCACGGCCGGCGGATCATCTCAAAGCTGTCGACACTGCCGTCCGGAGCGACGCAGAGCGCATAGTTCCAGGGGCTGTCGGCGTAGATCTCATAGGAGGGCCACTTGGAGGCGTCGGCGTTCTTCTGCCAGTGAGAGTCGCCGATGGCCGTGGCGCGGCTGTCCTTCTGCTCGTAGCGCTCGCGGATTTTCAGCGAGAGCGTCAGCGGGCCGTAGTCCACGCTCACGCTGTTCTGATTGGCCTGCCAGCGGTGTGTCCTGACCGTCATGGGCAGCGTCAGCACCACGCGGTCGCCCTTCTTCCATGTGCGCATGATGCGGTAGTAGAGCCCCGGCGTGCCCTCCACCGCGGCCCGTTGGCCGTTGATGGTGAGCGTGGGCGCCGCGGTCCATGTGGGGATGCGCAGGTAGAGCGGGAATTCGGCCTTGCCCTTCATGCCGGTGATGGTCAGGCTTATGGTGTCGCCAAAGGGATAGTGGCTCTCCTCCGTGAGCGTCAAGCTGCGCCCGTCGGCCACCTTGGCCGTGGCGGTGCAGGAGGCGTAGAGCACGGCGGCGAGACCATTGTCGGGCGTGGCGAGGATAAGGTTCTCCGAGTAGTAGGGCCAGCCCTGCGAGTGATTGTGCTGGCAGCAGCGGCTGCTGAAAGGATTCATCATGAGAAATGGTCCGGCGTTTTCGATGCCCGGCGAGTGGTTCTTCGAGTCGCTCTGCACCATGTTGGGGCATGTGATGTAGCGCAGTGCGCGGAAGTCGGGCATCACAGCGGCGGGATATGTGTTGAAGGCCACATCCTCACAGTTCTCCGCCCAGTAAGGGTCGCCGGTGAAGCGGAGCATGATCTCGTCTGAGGCCATCTGCTCCACCATGCCGCAGGTCTCCACGCCCTGACGGGGGTCGATGCGTCCTATGCGGCAGTTCTCATCGCCGCCGAACATGCCTCCGGGCACCTGACCGCAGGTGCGGCGTACAAGCATCTGGTCGTCGTAGGAGGCCTGAAGCATGGCTTTGTCGCCCGTGAGCATGTAGTAGGTGGCAGGCTCGCGGAAACACTCGGCGATGTTCACGTTGTGCCAGTTGGGCAGGCCGCCGTTCTGATGCCAGTCGGCCGTGTTGCGGTGTATCTTCTCCGCCAGCTGCAGCAGGAAGGCATCGCCCGTGCGGTTGTAGAGCCAGAGCACCGTGTAGAGGTTGTCGCCGCCGCGGCTGTTCTCCCAGTAGTCCTCGAGAAACTGGTCGTCGGGCAGGGAGAGCTGCCATTTGAAGTAGCGCGTCATGAGGCTGATGACCCTCTCGTCGGCGGTGTATTCGTAGTAGGTCTGCAGCGTGGAGAGCATGATCATCTGGGCCCACAGCTCAGGCTTGCCTTTCGCCTTGTTGATGGGGCCGAACGAGCCGTCGGCCCGCTGGCTCCTGAGGACGGCGTCGATCCATGTCCGGGCCTCGCCGATCATCGCCTTGTCGCCGAGGATGTACGAGAGGTCGCTGTAGCCTTTCAGCCAGTAGGGCACCTCCTCCCAGCCGTGTGTGCCGTCGGTCTGCAGCCACGCGTTGCCCGTCTTGTCGAGCCAGTCGGATATCTCGCCCAGGTGGCCCGTCAGGCCGTCGCGCTGCAGCTGCAGGTAGCGGCCCACCCATCCCGCGGGCTTGATGGAGCCGACGGGCAGCTTGAGAAAGTAAGGCTGCCTGAGGGGCGCCCGCGCGTTGACGTAGCTGTTGCTCTTCTGTGTGTTGTCCGGGCGGCTCACCACAGTCACCTCCTGCGCCGTGGCTGAGAATGCCTGAACAGTGGTCAGGGCGCAGATGAACAAGAATTTACGGAAATGTTTCATGGCCATAAAAATTGTTTTGTCGTTATCACGCCGGGAAGGCGTACGCATCTCCCGCCTCCGCGCGCACTCCCGTCAGGGGCAGCGCGGCAAAAGCATGGCGGCGCGATGCAAACTTACAGAATTCTGCGCATTGGGGCAAAACTGAGGCCACTGAAATGAATGAGTCACCAGCAAACAGCCCCAAAATCGCCCTTTGTAAGTGTTTGAAAATTAGCGCCCCCGAAAGGCCAAAACTACATTTGAGACGTTTTGAAACATCTCAAATGTAATTTCACTCATGTCCTATGTGAGTATCCGCGCATGCGGGAGCG
>OMUV01000046.1 GCA_900314335.1 uncultured Prevotellaceae bacterium
AAGGATGTATACTGGCAGGGCTTACGGACTAACTTATCCCTGTCAGGAAACATCACGTATGCATTTCAAAAAGACCTTCCGCATGCGCGGATTCTCACAAAGTACCTGAGGGAAACTACATTTGAGATGTTTTAAAACGTCTCAAATGTAGTTTCACCCCTTCGAGAGGACTGATTATCAGAAATTTACAAAGGGATCAGAGATGGGGCACCAGTTTACCGGACAATAATAAATCTGAATAATTCCGGAACTAACAAAATATACGCAGTCAGCGTGCTATAATCTAAAAGTGCGTATTTTCAGAGCAAAAGAATTATCTCACTCCCCTAAGACCACAATTCGACTTTTGCAACAAACTGAAAAACAAACCCCGACAGGGGTAAAAAACAAGACATATCTTACAGAAAGTAAAATTCCTTTTTAGAAAGGAAGCCTTACTTTTCTATTAGTAATCGGAACTTTTAATGAGATTCAGATGACATGGGAAATCTCACGAGGCCGTCATTTCTATTTGGACGAGTTATTCAATTCCACGGCTTTTACCTTCCTGAACAAATCGGAGGCGAAAATAAAGTCATTTAATTCTTTATTTTCCGAAGTCAGAATGTCATCCTTTGTTCCTTGCCAGGCCTTGCGCCCGCCTGAAAGAAAGACGATATTCTCCCCTATTCCCATCACCGAATTCATGTCATGCGTATTGATGATAGTAGTAATTTCCAGCTCTTTGGTTATATCGTGTATTAAATTATCGATAACCAATGAAGTCTTCGGATCAAGGCCACTATTGGGCTCGTCACAGAACAAATATTTAGGATTCATTACTATGGCCCGGGCAATTGCAACACGTTTCTGCATTCCACCGCTAAGCTCTCCAGGCATCTTATCCCCGACATCATTCAAATTAACTCTGTCCAGACATTGCAATGCTTTTCTGGTACGGTCACCCGGAGACATAGACGAAAACATGTCGAGAGGAAATCTTACATTTTCAAGCACAGAAATGGAATCAAACAACGCTGCATTCTGGAAAATCATACCCATCTCCCGTCTTAGCATGATCTGATCCCGCTTAGACATAGAAAAATAATTTCTTCCATCATAGAGCACTTCTCCTTTGGAAGGTGAGAGCAACCCCGTAATACATTTCATAAGCACGGTCTTACCGCTCCCGCTACGGCCAATGATCAGATTAGTCTTTCCTCTGTCAAAGATCGCTGAAATGTCGTTGAGAATATCTCTGTCGTCAAAGCGCTTGTAAACGCCCTTTAGTTCTATCATAGTCAGGACAATAGCTGAGTTAAAAACATATCGGAAAATAAGATGAGCATCGAGCTCGCCACAACTGCGTTAGTACTTGCC
Source organism: uncultured Prevotellaceae bacterium (assembly GCA_900314335.1). GTDB lineage: Bacteria > Bacteroidota > Bacteroidia > Bacteroidales > Bacteroidaceae > UBA6398. The sequence goes on from OMUV01000046.1 coordinate 1,360, forward strand.
TTTCCTACACTTTGTGCTCCGCCTTCTACTGTATAGCCATAATAAGAAGACACGCTGGAAATAATAAACGCAAAGAAAATAGATTTTATAGCCCCCATCCAGAAGAACCAGGAGCGAAAATCATGCTGCATACCAGCTGTGAGGTCCTCCGGAGTAATTATATGGGCGAAGTACGCCGTTGCGTAAGCCCCGAGAATGCCCGATACCGTAGAGAAAACCACAAGTATCGGAATGATTGTCACGAGTCCGGCTATCTTGGGCAAGATGAGATATGACGCGGAATTGATACCCATAACGTCCAAAGCATCAATTTGCTGAGTTGCCCGCATCATCCCTAATTCGGACGCGATATTACTACCAACTTTTCCCGATAGGATCAGACACATAATTGAAGACGAGAACTCCAGCAACATTATCTCACGCGTTACGTATCCTGAGGTCCAATGAGGCATCCATGCGCTTTGCACATTGAGCTTGATCTGTATGCAAATCACAGCCCCGATAAAAAATGATATAAGCAATACGATGACTATAGAGTTTATGCCCAACTGTTGCATCTCACGCAAGTACTGCTTAAAGAACATGCGTCCTCTTTCCGGCTTGGAAAACACACGGCCCATCAATAAGAGATATTTGCCGAAAGATGTCAGGCTACTATGTATTAGCATATTATTTAAGTAAATGAGTAAGAATGTTGATTACTGTTGCCCTTGAATGTATTTATAAATGCTTTAATTTATCGCGCAATTTTGCAGGCGAAAGCCCGACATTGCGCTTAATGAAAACGCCAAAATGAGATATAGACTTAAATCCCAATTCCTTGGAGATGGCGCCGACAGTCATATTAGAAGTGCGCAATAAAAAGAACACGTTTGATACGACAAACTTCGCAATCCATTTTTTCGGTGTATCTTCGCTGCAATCTCTACAGACCTCGGATAGGTGTTTTGCTGATATTCCCAACAAAGAGGCATATTGACGTACAGACAAATACTTTCCTTTTTGTTCTGTCAGAGTGTTGAGGAATCTATTGAATAGGCGTTGGGAACCATTATCGCCCTCTTCGTGCGAATTGGCCAGAGACTGGAAAGAAGAAACCAAACTCAACAGTAAAGCTCTCGAAAGTGTCAGGATGATCTCTCGCCTGAGAGGCATGTTACCATCACGGATATTGGCAATAATTAATCCGTATATTGATGCGAGCCGCTCATTCATATTTTCTGACATTCGCACAATGGCCTTTCTCTTAATATGCCACAAATTAATGGTATTAAGAAGTAATGTCTTTACCAAAAAAGGAGAAAAGCATATCAGATCAAACAGTGCATCATCACTCGATTGCTCCAGACTGCTTACAACATTAGAATTGAGAAGCAAGACATCACACGTCTGCAATAAAACCTCTTCGTTATCTACCATCATGGTAGCTCTGCCCCGTTTGCAAAACAATATCGAGAGAAAATGAGAACGATATTTTTTGTGAGACATGACCAGCGGTATTCCGGAAAGTACTGCAATGTGCTCATCGGCATAATCAAAATAATCTCTAGCTTCCGCCAGATCAGACATGTCAATGTTTTTTACTACTTCCGTGGACTTGTTCATGATATTAATTGAAAAAGTTCCAAGAGATACCGAATTTTATGGTCATAGGATTGTACGCATAATGGGGAACTAAAAAATAATGTCCGCCATTGCTACTTTTATTGATATGTGACGCCATTATATAAAACCGAGTATGCTTCAGATGAAAATTAGCATAGACATCAATAATGGGATAATTCCCCACTTTTACCCTGTTGGACTGATCCTGCACGGCGTATTGTCCTATCATCGGAACATAATAAGGCGCGTAATATTCCGTGAAATATTTCACATCGGCTCCCGCCCTCACTGTAAGCACTCTGGCTATCTTGAAAAGCAGATACAGATTGGAATACAGAGACAGTTTGGGAAGCGGGATAAGATTGTCATTCGAGCTCGTGGAATAAGTTACCTCGTTCTCAAAACGGACTATCGACAAAGCAAAGTCCTGCTTCAGCGTAGCCTCAAACACCTGCGTACTTCCGTTGTCCTGTGTCACGGACACACCCTGACTGTAAGCCGCATTACTTTTAGAGGCATTTGATGTAAGCAAAGAATTAAAGCAAACGTAATTCTTAACATTCTCCAGCCCTACCCTCAGGCTCGTACGCGTACGATTATACGAAAGTTCCGCCTCTATGCGCGAGCGAAAAATGTTTTCCAAATCATCGTTGTCCCACCAGGCATGTGCGCCATGATAATGCCTATAATAAAAAGAAGGACGCTGATTTTCAACGATGGCGTTTGCTGAGAACAGAATGGTGTCTTTCTTTATTGGTAGAGTGAGGTCTATAGTACCATTAATATTAAACAGTCCCCATTTCCCTCCGTCCTGAATAGCTTCGCCTACAGCGTTCAAACGGAAATATTTGCTGTTGCTGCTTACAATTCTTCCGCCTAAGCCCATACGATTTTCTGTATAGTGCTTAGTAGAGACTAAAGTCACAGGAAGCTTGTACTGCATAAAGTCGTGGTGAGCAAAGAAAGATATTCCCGCCTTAACCCACTTCTTAAAGCCTTCTCTCATCTGAAGGGAGACATAATTTGAGACCTTCAACAACTTTGTGCGGTCCGACACGGAGTCTCCGTCCAGATAATTATAAAGGTAATAGCCGTCTACTATATCGTTGTCGATATATTTATGAGTATTATTCTCCACTTTCAGGACGTGGCTGATACTCACTACCGGGATAAACTCCTTGATAATATTCTCTGCAGTAGTATCCTTCGCAGCAACACTGCCACCAGTTGTGTCTGTTCGCGACGTATCAACCTTTACTATATTTCCGGCACTAACGCTATCGCCGCCGGCAGTCTTGTTTTCAACGGCCTTTGCGCGATAGTATCCAATATTATACCTCTGAGTCAGAAACAAATTCTGGCTGTATACCCTTGTCCATGCCCTCGAGAGAACAGTCGGTATATCCGTACTCTGATATGAATTGGGCAAGCTTTCTGGATTGGTAATATAAACATCATCCGTAATGCCGCCATTCTCACGTAGCTTGATATGATTGGATCCAGCCAACAGATGAAGTTCATATTTGTCGGACAAATATGAACCGAAAACGGAGGCATTAAATTCAGAAGTGGACTGATTGGCATAATAGCCCCGCCCATAGAGGTAATCCAATTTAAAGCCCAATCCAACCTTTTTTCCAGCATTAACAGCAAACAGCCCTGATATTCTGTCCTCTCCATCTGTTTTATCACCACATTCGTGATATGTAACATTGGTAATAGGGGACAGAGTATTGGTGAAGCAGAATTCCGCGGGCGGCAGAAGGAAGAAATCGAAAGGGTCAAGGAACAAGAAATCATTCTCCCTTTTCCTCTCCATATACAAGCGGGATATACGAGGCGATCCCATATTACCAAGGTGATTATAGCTACCTCTTATGCCCTCTGTAAAGTTTTCGTTCTGAAACATATAGGGCATGGTATCTATTTCCGCCTTAATTCTGTCGGCAAAGATGTCATCTACCTTCCAGACTTTCAGCCCCACAGGCATTTCCTCTTTGTCCTCTTCCTCTTCTGTGTCAGAGAAGTGAGATGAGTTGTCCCGTTGATTCCCGTCTATACGATTCCCTTCTGCATCAAAAAGGTTTTGCCCATTCACAGTGAAGGGCAAAAGGCAGGTCAATATAAGTATCAGTTTCTTCATAAATGCCAGACAGTACGACCGATACTAATATTACATTATTCCCACTCTATTGTTGAAGGCGGTTTTGACGAAATATCGTAGCAAACTCTGTTTACGCCACGGACATTACGAATTATGTCATTACTTACTTTTGCCAGGAAATCATACGGCAGTCGAGCCCAATCGGCGGTCATAGCATCTGTGCTGGTCACAGCGCGCAAAGCAACAGCCCGTTCATAAGTTCGCTCATCGCCCATCACGCCAACAGATCTGACTGGCAGAAGAATTGTCCCGGCCTGCCATACTTCGTTGTATAGCTCAGTCTCTTCTCCCTGTACATTCTTTACTTTGTAAGAATGCAAGTTATTAATGAAGATAGCATCGGCGTCCTGCAGTATTCTTACTTTCTCAGGAGTAATATCTCCCAAGATTCTTACTGCCAGCCCTGGTCCGGGGAAAGGATGCCTTTCGACAAGATTCTTAGGCATGCCAAGCTGACGTCCCACACGACGCACTTCGTCCTTGAAAAGCCATTTCAGAGGCTCGCACAACTTGAGGTTCATCTTCTCGGGAAGACCACCGACATTATGATGACTCTTGATAGTCCTGCCCGTTATATTGAGGCTCTCTATTCTGTCGGGATAAATAGTGCCTTGAGCAAGCCATTTCACCCCCTGCAACTTGCGTGCTTCTGCTTCAAAGACATCTATGAAGCCTTTGCCAATAATCTTACGCTTGCGTTCCGGTCCTGTGACACCGGCCAGTTCGGCAAAGAATTTCTTGCTGGCATCCACTCCTACGACATTCAGTCCTAAGTCATGATAAGCCGACATTACTTCATTGAATTCGTTTTTACGAAGCATGCCGTGATCCACAAATATACATGTAAGGCGCTCCCCGATGGCTCTATGCAGAAGAACCGCAGCAACAGAACTGTCAACGCCGCCGCTAAGCCCGAGCACAACCTTATCGTTGCCAAGGGTATTCTTCAGCTCATTAATCGTAGTCTCGACAAAAGAAGCCGGACTCCAATCCTGTTTACTTCCACAAATGTCGACTACGAAATTACGTAGCAACTTGAGTCCGTCTTGGGTATGATATACTTCAGGATGGAACTGGACGCCCCATACCCTCTTCTTCTCATTACGGAAAGCAGCATACTCTACCTTCTCCGTTGAGGCAGATATTACATAATCCTTGGGAATGCTCGTTATAGTGTCTCCATGAGACATCCAAACCTGCGAACCAACAGAAATTCCCTTAAACAAAGGGTCGTTCTCATCTATAGAGCAAAGATTGGCCCTGCCATATTCGCGAGTAGCCGTAGGCTGAACATTACCGCCGCCATGATAAGCTATAAGTTGTGCCCCATAACAGATGCCCAGCACAGGATAGCGCCCCAGCAACTCATCCATGTTAATATGGAAAGAGTCTTTGTCATAAACACTCAACGGAGATCCGCTTAATATAACGCCTATAATATTTTCGTCTTCGGCTGGAAATTTGTTATAAGGCAAAATCTCGCAGAATGTATCAAGCTCACGTACTCTTCTACCTATTAACTGAGTCGTCTGGGAGCCGAAATCAAGTATTATTATTTTCTGCTTCATATATCCTTGTTTATTTGCATCAGCAAAAGTAAGAAAATTTACTCACTTCTCTGCTTATAATACTACTTTTATTGTTTTTACACAGAATCACTTCTTCATACATTTCTGTTATGAAGTATATTAAATCCGGCGATTTTTTGTAGAAGCTCAACAAGAAAAGCCGCAAATTTTCCAGCGCGAAAGAATAATTACGAGGCACGTAATTTAAAATAGAAGGCACATAATTTAAATTATCTCCTTTGTAATTTTGTCCTTTGCGGAACACTAATTCTCAAAATGTTACAAAGGTGATTAGGAGGCCCTTCTGGGAAGGCTGTAGATTCTTCCACGGAAATCGCAAGCATACCGCGGGTCACCTTACGACTTGAGGGGGATTGAAAATAGAAACGCCCATCCATGCGTGCCTTAAAATCTGCTTTATTCTGTATGATTGTTTACTTTTTGAACTAATCGGACGGCAACATCACTTATACATGTTTTATAGTCACTGTTTCAATAAAATCCGATTTTAGACTTGAATAAGAAATAAAATCGGTAATTTTGCCGGCGTGGAACGTTTTGAATTGCTTATCTTAGGTTGCGGAAGTGCAAAGCCCTCTGCCCGTCATTTTCCAAGTGCGCAAATTTTGAATATTCACGACAAAGCATACTTGATAGACTGCGGAGAAGGATCTCAGATACAGATGGCCAGATTTCATGTCGGGTATAGACATTTAGACTCCATCTTTATCTCGCACATGCATGGTGATCATGTCTTAGGCCTGCCAGGATTGATGTCTACGTTCTGCCTTCTGGGACGTACAGCGGATCTTAACATTATCGGGCCGGAAGGGCTTGGGGATTTCGTAGATTTCATCAACAAAACATTCTGCAAGGAGAAAACTTACAAGGTCAACTTCTTTCCAGTATTGGACGACTGCGTTTCAAAGCCAGTCTTTGAGGACAAGACGACCGAGGTATACGCCATTCCTCTGAGGCATCGCATTCAGTGCTATGGCTATCTTTTCCGCGAAAAGGCTAACAAGCCGCACATCATTCGCGAAATGACGGACTTTTATGGTATTCCTTACTATGCGTATAACAGCATTAAGGACGGAAAGCCATGGACGACTGAAGACGGAGAAATTGTCCCTGCAGAAAGGCTTACCCGCCCGGCTGAGCCGCCTCGCGCTTACGCTTATATCTCTGATACAGCCCCGAGCCATGTAGTTGCTGAAAATGTGGTCAATGTCGATTTGCTTTACCATGAGGCTACTTTCGGTAAAGACAACATCAAGCGTGCAGAGGAGACCTACCATACTACAGCCGCTCAAGCTGCGGAAATAGCTACTTCATGTCATGTACACCGGTTGATTATAGGGCATTTCTCATCGCGATACAAAGACGAAACGCCGCTTCTGGAGGAAGCCCAGGCCATTTTCCCTAATACAGTTCTTGCAGAAGAAGGCAAAACTTACACTATCTGAATGATTATGAGAATTATTAAGGCTATTGAGACTCGTTTGCCATTGCTATTATCCGGTATTGCAATAACTCTTTTGTGTCTTGCATCGTGTTCGCTAAGTACTTTGGTTGCCGGCAAAGCTATCACAGGCCTTGTGCGTACGCAGCTGCAGCCAACAGAGTCTAAATTGGACACAGCCAAAGCCTGGCAAGATGAGATAAAGACCTATCCGTTTATCAAGGATTGGAGAGATAGTCTGATGAAGGCTAATGCCCTTAGAGACACATTCATCACCTCTGTTGACGGGATAAAGCTCCACGCTATGTATGTGCGCGCTAATCCGCAGGCCGAAGTAACTGCCATTGTAATACACGGGCATACACGGTCCGCCATTGCGGTTGCTCATCTCGGTTATATGTACTCGCACGACTTCGGATACAATATTCTATTGCCAGATATGCGCGCCTCTGGTCTGAGTGAAGGAAGTAACTACACAATGGGCTGGAACGAAAGCAAGGACGCAGCACAATGGGTGAAAGCAGCATCAAGTCTTTTTTCCGACTCTACGAAGATTTTGGTACACGGAGTGTCAATGGGCGCAGCTACTACCATTATGCTCTCGGGGGACAGCGTAAACAACAATGTCAAATGGTATGTAGAAGATTGCGGCTACTCTTCGATTACGGACGAGTTCAAATACTTGATGAACAAAGACTATCATGTCAGCAAGGCGTCAATAATAAATTACGCCGTAAAACAGGCTAAGAAGCTCTATAAACTTGACTTCAGAAAGGTGTCTCCGCAAGATTTCATCTCAAGATGCAAACGGCCGATGCTTTTCATTCATGGCAACAATGATACATACGTGCCCACACAGATGGCACAGAAGCTCTACGACTTAAAACCCGAGCCTAAAGAGCTATGGATTGTGGACGGCGCTGGACATGACGAAGCGTTCAAAGTCTCTCCGGAAAATTATCGTAATCATATCAGAGAATTTCTGGCCCGATATAAAGCCGAATAATAATCAAAACAAAATGAAATACCGATTACCTATCACACAAACAAACTGTTTTTACAGCCTGAGACACATACATTTCGTTTTTCTATTCTGTTTAATGGCTACCTCCGTACTGCCCGCGCATTCGCAGCAGGAAAACAAGGAAATAAAATCGGCTATCGGTAATTATCTCACGTCTGTAGTAAAGAGTAAAGTGTCCACTGGCCGGGTGACGGTCGAAGAGATAAAGGACACAGCAGGAACATTGAAAATCTATTGCTCTGAGACATTGGCAGACGCTCCGGTCCGTCCTTCTGACATAGACAGAATATACGGACACATAAAGAGCATGCTTCCCGATAATTACAAGGATCGAAAAGTAGAGATCTACACGATATCACAGGAGTTGAGGGATTATGTTCCTCTTTATTACAGAGGAAAGACACCAGGTTCTTCTACTGCACGCTTTACGCGGCCCGACGGCATTCCTTTGATACAAAATATTTCACAGCCCTATCATCCTGATCGCGGACTATCGGGACGACACATTGCAATATGGCCGAGCCACGGACGCTACTATGAGCCTAAGCTCACTCGCTGGGAATGGCAGAGGGCTCGCATGTTCCAGACTGTCGAAGACCTGTACACTCGCAGTTACGTGATGCCCTTCCTTGTGCCGATGCTCGAGAAAGCCGGAGCAAACACACTCATTCCCCGAGAACGCGACACACAAACAGAAGAAATAATAGTGGATAACGATGCTGGTCTGAACACGGCCTCCCAGTATGACGAGAAAAACGGAACTGAGTCATGGCAAAAAGGTACTCCGGGATTTGCGTGGAAGAAAGCCGTTTACAAGGACTTCGATAACCCCTTTGCCGACGGATCTTTCTCCAGTGTAAAAGCCATTAAGCGCGGCAATGCGAGCGTAGCGGAATGGATGCCGGAAATAAAGAAAGAGGGTGATTACGCAGTTTATATTTCCTATCGCACGCTGCCGAACAGCATAGACGATGCTGACTATACAGTTGTGCACAACGGCATCACGACCAATTTCAAAGTAAATCAGAAGATGGGCGGCGGCACATGGATTTACCTCGGCACGTTCCATTTTGCAAAAGGCAAGAGCCGCAACAACATGATCAGCCTCACCAATCTGAGCCGCACAAAGAACGGCGTGGTCACCGCCGATGCCATACGTCTTGGCGGCGGAATGGGCAACATCGCCAGGCACAATGCGCCGCAGGACTCTCTGAAGAGCGGCTACCAGTATATCACCAGCGGCTACCCGCGCTATACGGAGGGCGCACGCTACTATATGCAGTGGGCTGGCGTACCCGACTCCGTCTACTCCCCTACTCACGGAGTCAACGATTACAACGATGATTATCTCGACAGGGGACTTTGGGTAAACTGGCTTGCCGGCGGCTCATCTGTATATCCTGACGGAAAAGGGCTTAACATCCCCATCGACATGTCAATGGCCTTTCATTCGAATGCGGGGACTTACAAAGACGACCGTATCTACGGTACACTTGCCATTTACTCAGACAAAGGATACAATGGGAAGTTTTACAACGGAGCTCCGCGCTTCCTCTCACATGATCTGTCCGACCTGATTGCTACCAATATCGTCAACGACATCCGTCGCAGCTTCGCTCCCGAATGGAGAAGGCTGGGAAATTGGAACAAGCCCTATTACGAAGCTTGGGAGCCGCGGGTACCGGCTATGTTGCTTGAACTTCTCTCTCACCAGAACTTTGCAGATATGCGCTACGGTCTTGATCCGCGATTCCGCTTCACGGTGAGCAGAGCCGTATATAAGGGCATGCTCCAGTTCATGTCGTCCATGTACGGCACAGACTACACAATCGAGCCGCTGGCTCCGACGCACTTCAGCACGCGGTTCGCTGCAGCCCGCACCAACCTCGTAACCCTCTCCTGGCATCTGCAGCACGACAGCATTGAGACTTCCAAAGCCGAACCGGAGGCATACATATTATATATGCGCAAGGGTGCCGGAGATTTTGACAACGGACGCGTAGTAAAAGACACAACCATAACTTTAGCTATACCGGCAGACACGATTTGCAGTTTCAAGGTAACAGCGATAAACCGCGGCGGCGAGAGCTTCCCGTCGGAAGTGTTGGCCGTGGGCCGCACGAAGAGCAGCATTACAAACTACTATGACCCAAACAAGCCGGTCGGTAAGCGCTCCAAAATGTCAAAGCAGCAAGCGAAGAATAATGCTACAGCAGAAGAAGACAAGGTAATGCTTATCATAAACGGATTTAAGAGGCTCTCTGCCCCAGCCAGTTTCACAGCGCCCGCTCCTGCCGATACAGCCTTGGCAGGATTCCTGGACGAAGAGGATCATGGCGTGCCATATATACAGGACTTCAGTTACATAGGCAGTCAGAAGGAATTCAGGCGCGCTTTGCCGTGGTATGACGACGACTCGGGCGGATTCGGCGACAGTTACGGCGATTACGAGGCCGCGCCAGTGGCCGGCAATACCTTCGATTACCCATATTTGCATGGCACGTCGGTGATGAAAGCGGGATGGTCGTTCGTATCAGCCGGCAGTGATGCTATAGAAGCCGGAGACCTGCAAATGACTGACTATAAATACGCCGACCTAATTCTCGGCAAGCAGATGCAGACGCGTATGGGTAAAGGCGGGTACTACCCCATCCAATACAAGACCTTCCCCACGGCTTTACAACAGGCCATCACCGCATTCACCAGCGCCGGCGGCAGCCTTTTCACCTCGGGCGCATACGTTGCGACCGACCTGTGGTGTCACCCGTTCGTGCCGTCGCTCAAGGCCGACCGCGATTTCCTGACGAACACACTACATTATAAGTGGCGCAACCGCCGTGCGGCGAGAATCGGCGAAGTGAAAAGCGTCGACTCACCAGCGCCGGTGTTCAGCGGCAATTACACATTCCGCACAAAGCCCAATCCGGAAATGTACGTGGTAGAGGCGCCCGACGGGATAGAACCTGCGGACAGTGCCGGCTTCACCATCATGAGATACAGCGAAAATAATCTGAGCGCTGCTGTGGCATGGAAAGGAAATTACAGGACCGTTACTCTCGGCTTCCCCTTTGAGACTATTCAGGACGCCGCTGCACGCGACAGCCTTATGAAGGAAGTGATCACCTTCTTCACATCCCGGAAATAATCGTCCTTGATAAAGCATTCCAAATCGGGGTCGCGGCAAAGCCATGCAAAAGGACAATGATGCTCACGCGCCTAATACGATGTCACATAGTCTGAGCAAATTCAGGATATGCTCCGCCCCTTTCTGAAAATAATTCGGCCGGGCATTAATCCCTTTTGATCTTCGGCGTCTAAAGGATAAAAACAATACAGAACAGAATTAATTAAACACGAACATTATGAAAAAAAAGATTGCAGTACTGGCAGGCTTCCTGTGCCTGTCGTTGGGAAACAGTTTCGCACAGTCTAATTTATTGGGTACGATACTGAAGTCTGTTACGAATGGCACAACAGTAAGCAACATGGTTAGCAGTGTGCTGGGCACAGACAAACCCTCAGAGAGCGACTTGGTGGGCACATGGAAGTACAAACAGCCTGACGTAGCTTTTACCAGCGACAAACTGCTGGCAAAAGCCGGAGGTGAGGTTGCCGCCACAGAGATGGAGAGCAAGCTCAAGACCGGTTATGACAAGCTGGGCCTGAAGTCGAGCAACACACAGTTTACCTTCAACTCCGACAAGACTTTCAACGGAATGATCGACGGGAAGTCGCTGACGGGCACATGGACATACGATGAGTCAAATCAGAAGGTAACGCTGAAGACGCTGCTGCTGAGCATCCCGATGTATGTAAAGAAGGAGAACGACCAGATGAGCTTCCTGATGGAGTCGAAAAAACTGCTGACATTCCTTCAGACCGCAGCATCGCTGTCAGGCAACTCCACGCTTAAGACCCTTAGCAGCTTAAGCAAGAACTACAGCGGCATGCGCATGGGCTTCGACATGAGCAAGTAAATAAGAAAGTCGATTTCAAAAGAGGATTGCACATCAAGGTGCAGTCCTCTTTTTGTTTTATGCGCCGGGACAGACTGCCATTCTCCCCCGGGAGCATTCGCTCAACTAAGCAAATAACAATGCAAAAGCTAATAACTATAGTCTACGACACATAGTTATGCTATATTATCTGTTCAATAATTCACACATAAACGAAGAAACGATGTCCCGCAATTGGTTGTTGCTAAGCTCTATTGTCCCGGGACGCAGGTATGCCCGCTTGTTCACCTCGAGCATCATGGATTGGTAACGGAAGTCGCAGTCGGGCGTCTCCGAGTTGCTGTAAGGAGAGTTCACACCGACTTTGTAACCACAGTCCATGAAATAGTTCACGGCAAAGTCTATCACCTCTTTCCCCGGCTTTGACCAGTCCTCATTAAAGCCAATGCAGATGTCCACATCACTCAGTTCCTATGGGAACGAGTGGCAGTCCAGAAGCAACGCTCCTTCGGAAAGTTGGGAGCTCAGTCGCCGCTGGTGCCATTTCCAAAGGCCGAGGAGTGTCTGTTCTGATTGCGCAGGCACAATACGCCGATGCCCGTCAAAGTTCTTATACACGATGCCCTGCCCGACCGTCTCCAGCGGGTCTTGCCATAGGCGTTCCGCATCAACGATAAAACGGGAATAAGGAAAGCGAACGGTTCGGACGCGGGCGTCCTGCAGTCCGTGAAAGAGAAAGTCGGTATGCCAATCCGTCCATTTGATAACGACATTATTGAGGAAGTCGGCATCGATTTCCCAATAACTCTTGTCCGCATCATAAAGCCCCTCCAGCGAGGCATGCGGCTCGTTCAAAACCAGTGTGCTGTACATAAAAAAGTCAGTTTTAATTGTTCTACAATTCACATCCGCTCTCTGAACCACCGTGGCTGACAGCTCGGTTGGTGTGCCTGAGAAGGCAACTCTATGGATGCACGGCACAAAGGTATGCGTTTATTCTAAAATGGGCTGATGCCCCGT
>OMUV01000165.1 GCA_900314335.1 uncultured Prevotellaceae bacterium
CATTTATATATCAACAATTTGCGAAAGTAATGTTTCCCGAGTGACGAAGTCAGGAGGACGATCATGACTTGCAAAAATAAAAAGTACCGGCCGCGGTTGTGCAGTCGGTACTCCTTTTCTATTATTTGATGAGCGGAGGAGCTATATATGAGTTGCTCCTTTGTACATTCGTTGGTGCTTCTAAAACTTGTGGATGACCAGACCGCTACGGAGTTTCGGCTCAAACCAGGTAGCCTTGGGCGGCATAATCATTCCGCTGTCCGCTATGCGCATTATCTGCTGCATGGTAACGGGGTACAACGCCAGAGCCGCTTTCATCTCGCCGCTGTCCACGCGTCTTTTCAGTTCGCCTAGGCCTCGCAGTCCGCCTACGAAATCCAGCCGCTGCGATGTGCGGAGATCTTTTATGCCCAATATCTTGTCGAGTATCAGGCGTGAGGAGATATCTACATCGAGATTGCCTATCGGGTCGTCCTCGTCGTATGTGCCGTCCTTGGCCTCGAGAGCGTACCAGTGGCCTGAGACATAGAGGGAGAACTCGTGGGCGCGTCTGGGCTTGTAGGGCTCTTCTGCGCCCTTCTCTATCACCACAAAGTCGTCCGTCAGCGCGTCGAGAAACTCATAGGTCTTCATGCCGTTCAGGTCGCGCAGCAGACGGTTGTAGTCGAGTATGGTAAGCTGTGAGGCGGGGAAGCAGACGGCCATGAAGTAATTGTATTCTTCAGCGCCCGTATTCTCCGGATTCTGCTCTGCCAGCTCTTTGCCCACAAGCGCAGCTGCTGCCGTGCGGTGATGGCCGTCTGCTATGTACAGCTCCGGTATTTGGGCGAAACGCTCTGTGATAAAGCTTATATCCTCTGCCGAAGAGATAACCCAGAACCTGTGGCGGAAACCGTCAATGGGAGCGATGAAATCATACTCCGGCGTGCCGGCTGCTACACGGGATATCAGGTCGAGCAGGGGAGCGTCGTCGCGATAGGCGAGGAACACCGGTTCGATATTGGCCCGCGTGGCGCGTATGTGCTTCATGCGATCCTCTTCCTTGTCCTTGCGGGTAAGTTCGTGCTTCTTGATGGCTCCGCGGAGGTAATCGTTGACTGCGGCGCCCACGACTATGCCGTACTGAGTCTTCTCGCCCATCGACTGAGCGTAGAGATAGTAGCATTCTGTGGGGTCTTCCTTCAGCCAGCCGTTATCCTGAAATGTCTTAAACTGCTCGACGGCGCTCTCGTATACTCTCGGGTCATATTCGGATGTGCCTTCAGGGAAATTGATCTCCGGTTTGATAATGTGCAGAAGGGACATCGGATTCCCCGCAGCTTCCACGCGGGCCTCCTCGGACGACAGAACATCATAAGGACGGCTTTCTACTTTTTCTACCAGGTCCTTGGGCGGCCGGAGCGCTTTGAAAGGCTTTACTTTTACCATGTCAGTATGTTGTGTCACTATAGGTTCTCGGACCACGCCCGCTTAAGCCCGTCTACAGAGCAGGGTGCGGGGCGCGGTGTCCGGGCCGGTAAAATCCGTCTATTTGTTCACCTGGAATTTGGTGATACCGTCTTTCAGGTAGCCCACTATCTGACGTGCAGCAGCCAGTCCGGCGTTGATGTTAGCCTCCTTGGTCTGCGCACCCATTTTCTTGGGCGTAGCGAAGTATCTGCCGGGGAATTTCTCGGCGAATTCAGCAGCTTTTGCAGGTGCGATGTCGGCGATATAGCGAATGTCGGGGCGCTCTGTCATGGCCTTGATAAGCCCGTCCTCGTCGATTACCTCGGCGCGGGCTGTGTTGAGCAGAATACCGTTCTTGGGGAGCTTCATCACCTTGTCGTAGCCGATAGAGCCCTTCGTCTCAGGCGTGGCGGGGATGTGGAGCGATACGATGTCGCAGTTCTCAAACAAGCTGTCGGCAGAGGGTGCAGCCTTGACGCCGCTCTTCTCGATCGCGTCGGCGGGGCAGTAAGCGTCGTATGCGTGCACATCCATATCAAAGCCCTTGGCGATGCGCGCTACATTGCGGCCTACATTTCCGAAGGCCAGCAGTCCGAGCTTCTTGCCTCTGAGTTCCGTACCTGTCTTGCCGTTGAAGAATCCGCGTACTGTGTATACGAGGAGCCCCATTACGAGTTCGGCCACTGCATTGGAGTTCTGTCCGGGCGTGTTCATTACTACAACGGAGTGACTGGTGGCAGCAGAGAGATCTACGTTATCGTATCCGGCTCCGGCACGTACTACTATTTTCAGTTTGGGAGCTGCGTCCAGCACAGTGGCTGTGACCTTGTCGCTGCGTACTATGAGCGCGTCAGCGTCTTTTACGGCAGCGCAGAGCGCAGCCTCGTCGGGATACTTCTCCAGTACTTCTGTCTGATAACCGGCCTCATCGGCGATAGCCTTTATCCCGTTTACAGCTTCGGGAGCAAAGGGTTTCTGTGTTGCAATAAGTATTTTCATGATGTGAGTATTTTCTAATTAATATCGCTCCCGTAACTCCTCATAAGAGGAATTGGGGAGCGACTATTTTGTGTTATTGATTAATGTGCTTTCTCGAAGTCCTGCATCGTTTCTATTAATGCTTTGACGCCCTCAAGAGGCTGTGCATTATATAGGGATGCGCGGAAACCGCCTACGGAGCGGTGGCCCTTGACGCCCACCATGCCACGCGATGTGGCAAACTCGAGGAACGGCTTCTCCAGCTCTTCATAACCTTCCTGCATTACGAAGCAGACATTCATGTAAGAGCGGTCTTCGGCCTTTACTGTGCCGCGGAAGATACGCGATGAGTCGATGGCGTCATATAGCAGGGTAGCTCTTTCCTTGGCGCGGCGTTCCATCTCTTTGACACCGCCTTCGCCCTTTATCCATTCCAGCGTCTTCATTGCCGTGTATACCGGCACAACGGGAGGCGTGTTGAACATGGAGCCCTTGTCGATGTGCGTACGATAGTCCACCATTGTCGGGATCTGACGGCTGACGTGACCCAGAGCAGAGTCCTTGACGATGACGAAAGTTACGCCGGCCATAGACAGGTTCTTCTGTGCGCCACCATAGATGATGGAATATTTTGATACGTCCACGGGGCGGGAGAGGATATCGCTCGACATGTCGGCCACGATGTCAACGGGGCTGTCGGGGTCATAGCGCATCTCCGTGCCGAAGATGGTGTTGTTGCTTGTGATGTGGAAATAATCGGCGTCTGCGGGCACTTTATAATCTTTCGGAATATAAGTATAGCCGTCAGCAGCGGAGGATGCTACCTCTACTACTTCTCCGAAAAGCTTGGCCTCCTTCATGGCCTTCTTTGCCCATGTGCCGGTGTTGAGGTAAGCGGCCTTGTGCTCAAGCAGGTTGTAGGGAATAGTATAAAATTGCGTGCTTGCGCCGCCACCGAGGAACAATACATGATAACCTTCGGGGATCTCAAGCAGCTCCTTCATCAGAGCCTCTGCCTTTTCCATCACGGGCTTAAACTCGGCGCTTCTGTGACTGATCTCCATCAGGGAAAGTCCTATCCCATCGAAATCAAGGCATGCTTCTGCGGTTTGTTTTATTACTACGGGAGGAAGAATGGACGGCCCCGCATTAAAATTATACTTTTTCATTACTCTATTTTTTGTTAGACTCTGTATGTTGGTTTCCTATTGTTACAAATTTACTGATTTTACTTCAAACGCGGGAAACCTTTTCTCCTTTTATTTTCGCCAATAGCTTTGTCTCCTTTCAAAAACGCAATCTTTTTGTCTCTTTTGTCTCGTTTTGTACAGTGGGGAATGCATAAATTCCGTTAAATGTCACTGATTGCGATGGGATGCTTGAATTTCATGGAGAGATTCTGGTGATTAAGGTATGCCGGAGAACTAAAATATCTTCCCAAATACGATGTTTATAAACGTCTTGAGCAGTATCTTGCAATCGAACCACCAGGATCTGTGCTCCAGATAATAGAGGTCTAGGTCCAGACGGCGCAGCATCTTCTCCATTGTGTCGGTGTAGCCGTTATAAAGCGTGGCGTAGCTTGTGACTCCCGGACGTGTCTGATAGAGATATACATAGCGCGGGTCATACTTCATAATCTTGTCGATATAGAATTTGCGCTCCGGCCTTGGCCCTACGAAAGTCATGTCTCCCTTGAACACGTTCCACAGCTGCGGCAGTTCGTCGAGATGATGATCGCGCAATATCTTGCCGTAGTGCGTCATTCTCGTGTCTTTGTCGTGGCCGTAGAGCTGCGGGCCGTTCTTCTCTGCATCCATGCGCATGCTTCTGAACTTGTAGATGGTAAACGGTCGCCCGAATCTGCCTATGCGTTCCTGCTTGAATATGGCCGGTCCGCCGTCTTCTTTTCGTACCAGAATGTAGCATATTACGAATAAGGGGGAGAATACGACGAGAGCTATGCCAGAGACGACGAAATCGAAGAAACGTTTCACTACGCGTTCCAGCTCGCTCATTCCATCTGTAACAAATCGCCTTTCTCCTACGTTTTCTTCCCAATTGATATATGGCGGGATGCGGTACATTAGACTTTGTTTCATCTTTTAAGGTTGTTTGCTATGATAACGGCGATTTTATACGTTTATTATATTTCTGCGAATTTACTTTCGAATAAATAGTGCGGATCATAGATTAGCGGGGTGCTTAAGCAGTGTTTTTACATGGCCGGTTGTTGTGTCCGGCTGCTTATGTGTGGATACTATTTTTGTTATTCCAGCCCTCCGGTTACTGTATCTGCAAATGCTTCCTGCGTCGGACATCCTGCATTCCGCGTCCTTATGTGTCCTGAGAAGGATATTCTTGTACGCTGGAGCTACTGCGCCTGCGCCGTTGTGGGTAACATTTATATTATAGATATTCATCTGCTCTATCTGTGTTAAGGCCTTAATGTCGTGCCTCATTTTCATATATAAACGTATGTATGTATTAATTATTGCAGAGAGAATTCAATATGATTTTAATGTCATATGATATCCGTTATAATATATGGATTTGCGCAGGGGTGCGATTGTTACATTTCCTTCCATCAAGGCTACGGCAATCTCTGGCTTCTCATAAGTTCAATGACCTATTATATTATAATGTATGCAGAGGTATTCATCTGAGGAGGGAAGAGTGGATTTATATCTGTGAATATGACGTGGCGTAAGCCTGGCAAAATGCTTAAGTGTCTGAGAAGGAATTACAGCCTCTCTTCATCAGATAATAGTGGCCCTTATATTTTTCCCATGTCGGCAAGTGGTAATACACATAAGCGGATACCCATTCTTCATTCGCTTTTTATTTTTTTCCGAGTGTCGATAGCTGACGACGTATAGTCGGTTTTTGTCTTTTTCCAACTACTTAAACATTACCGCTTTGAGAGGGGCGTAACTACATTTGAGATAGTTTTTCTTATGTGCCTTGTGTTTTTTCTTATGTGCTTTGTGAGAGCTGTAACATGCGGGAAGTTTTTCAGATGTTTGAAAGGCTCTTATCAAACTGGCGAAAAGTGCACATCTCACGTGTGGCAAAGCTATTTTATCGGGGCAGGAATGAGACGATGTTTAGAAGCAAAATCGTCTCTGCGAGAGGGGGCAAATTCTACTGCGAGATAAATTATTTTATCTACGAGTAGAATGGTCGTCTACTACGAGATAATTTTTTTTATCTGCGAGTAGAATTTTTTCTTCTCCGACGAGGATTATTTCCGGTTG
>OMUV01000097.1 GCA_900314335.1 uncultured Prevotellaceae bacterium
TTCGGGTTATGCGGAACGTTTTTCGGGATGTGCGGAAACGAGGGCTTTCGGGAAGTGTATAACGCGGCTTTTGGACATTCCGGAGAGCGCCCTGACGCGGGGCAATATACCCGTCCCTACCCGCCCGCTGAGGACATCGGTTCGCCCGGCTCTCCCCACGCTCTGCGCCATCGCCCGGATGATGCGCCGGCCCGCTGTGCGCCGGTTCAGGGGCCGCAGAATGGGGCGCGGGGCAGCGTTACTAACGTTTAAGAAAACAGAAATATGATTGCACGGCCTCCGCGCAGGACGAATTTTATTGTACTTTTGGCCGCGAAACCGGTGGCAGCGGGCATCCGGAGCGGATGCGCAATGTCATGCCGCCCAGAGTTCTGAAAGCCGCCCTGAAGGCCGCACCACTCATTATATATGCGTCGCGGGGCGGCATGGCCTGCCGCCTCACGCGCTGCGCTCTGTACTGCCTTTGCGTCGCGTAGGTACTGTGTTCTGCTTATTCCCTTTTATACCGTTATCTCGATGAGTATTCCCTCGGGCCCGACGATGCAGCTCTCGTAATATCCGTCGCCCGTTACGCGCGGCCCGCTGATGCAGGCGTATCCGGCGGCGCCCAGTTCACGGGTCTTGCCCTCGACCGCCTGCCTGGAGCCGACGGCTATGGACAGGTGAATGTATCCTGCGCGCATCTGCTCTGCGGCGGGTTCCGTCACCTCCGGGCGCGCCATGATCTCGATGCGCGCTTCGCCGTCGGGAAGCGTGAGGATGTATGTGCGCAGGCCTGTGCGCGGATTGTGATAGAGTGCATTTGACTTGCAGCCGAAGTGTCTGACAAAAAAGCTGCGCATAGCCTCGAGGTCTATGCAGTAGAGCGCTATGTGGTCGATTCTCATAATGATTTTCCGGTTTAAAAGTTCCGCGGCAACGGTCCAAAAGCGGACGTACGCCGCTGCGGGTTGCCGTGACTGCTAAATTAGGAAATACTTTTCAATCTTAAGGTCGGGAGTGATGGCAATCGTAGCTGATTTCCTTCACTTCCGGCCTTTATTATATGCGTCGGCCCGCCCCGCGAGGGGTGCGGCGGCGAGGACTACGGCTCACAGCCGCGGCCGGGTGCCTGATATGCTATTGGGAAACAGTGTGGCGGAAAGAGCGCCTATATATTGGTCTCCAGAAAGTCCGCTCCGATGCGGCGCATGTCCTCCAGACGCTCATTCACCTCGCTCCAGTCTATCGGCGTCCTTAAGACCTGCTCCGTCTTGTCCTGATCGTCGAAGGCGATGAACCGGTCGGTCAGGCGGAGCTGCGAGAGGATGGAGTCGAGGCGTGTGTTCATGCTCCCGCAGTAGCCGGGGCGGTACTTGAAGACGACGAACGGCTTGTTGAAGTAGAGCGAGAACATGGTGCAGTGGAACGAGTTGGTCACGACATAGTCGGCGTTTTTGACGGCGCCTATCCATTCCTCTATCGAGAGGTGGGAGTAGGCGGGATCGTCGTTCACGATGTCGGCCGTGATGATCTCCTTATCGCCGCTGAGAGAGGAGGCGATGGCGGGGAGCGTCCCCTTGGGCAGGTAGCACGAGTAGACGAACACGCGCGTCTTGTCGGTGCGGAACGGGTTGCGGCCGCCGCTCAGGCTGTCCCACTGCTCGCGCGTCCTGAGGATGGTCGGGTCGGGCGTGAGGACTGCGTCGGGGTAGCGGAGCGTTTGGCAGGCCTCGATGCCCGATGTCTCCCTCACACCGACCGCCTTGTAGCGCCGGAGCAATGGGGGAATGTACCGCAGTTCATGCCGGGAGAATTTGACGCGTCCGAAACTGGCCGCGTAGGCCACGCGCGGAGTGTCCGGCCGGCCGAAGTTGAGCAGGTAGGGCTCGATGTTGGGGATGTGCACACCCCACACCTGGTCGCTGCCCGTCATGTAGACGTCGGCCTCGAAGGGCCTCCGCTGCAGGTCGCGGAGTGTGTGGTAGGTGATGGGGGAGAAGGTCATGTGCTGCTCCTTGAAGCGGCGGAAATGGCAGAGGTCGGGGAGCTCCATGTGGCCCCGCATGAGCCGCCGGCGCACGGGCGGGATGTTCTTGATGAAGTATTTCAGGCGGGCCAGGCGCGCCTCTCTGTTGAGCTCCAGCCGCGCCCGCATGTCATAGTTTATGATAACGGCATTGTGCCCCTTGTCCCTGAGGTACGACTGCAGGGCGTAGGCCTGCAGTATCTGGCCGTAGTTTCTCAGAGATGTGGTGAAGGTCATGATGCCTATTGTCTTCTTTACCATATTCACAGGTTTTTCGCAATATGTTTTCTGTATTCGTAGTCGAGGATGTATAGCAGTTTTATCAGTCCCGCGTTCCAGCGTTTCCTTCCGAAGGCCATGATGATACGGTCGGCGAGGCAGACATGTGCGGGCCGGCCGTAGCGGCTGACGATCGCAGAGAACGGCATAGCGGCGGCGTCGCGCCAGAATGCGTCCCACTGCGAGGGTCTCTGCGTGGGATGCTGCAGGTAGTAGTAGGCGCGGTGGACGGCTTCGAAGCTCACCTCCCTCAGGCAGAGCTTGCCGCCAACGGCGCTCAGCGCGGCCTCACCTCTGGGCGTGCTGGCGAGAATGAGCGAGAGCCCCGTGTCGTCGTCCTTGATGCGGTGGTGATCGACGTCGGTCCAATAGTCCCCCAGCGTCAGGTCGCTGACGCGGTCGGGGCGTGTGTAGCGGCAGTGGAAGCATGTCTCCTGGACGGAGAGGTCGCGCAGGAACAGCAGGTAGTAGGGGTCGCGGCTGCGGAAGATGTTCTGCCGCCCGCCGTCGGCGTAATCGATGCGGATGTTAAAGACGTGCCAGCTGCGGAACTTGTCGCGGTGCCTGAGGCCCGTAACCTTCGCTCCGCGCAGCGCCTCCAGATAGCTGACATATTCCTTGAGGATGAGCGGCGAAGGCACACCGTGGCAGAGGAAATCGACCGTCAGCAGATTGGGATAGTCCTTCCTGAGAAATCCCCTGAGCCCCGCTATCTGGCATGGCGTGCCGGTGAACATGACCTGCTGTCCACGGACGAGGCGCTGCCTGATGCGGCGCATCAGATCCCCGCCGATGCGGGCCTGGACGTACTTGGAGCCGCGCAGGGGCGCTATGCCGCCAGCCGTCTCCGTGTCGCTGACCACGCACACCATGTCGCCGCCGAACAGAGCCCCGTAGACCACGCCGCCCTGCGAGATGACATGCTCCGCCAGCGCAGAGAAGAGCCCGCCGGACGAGCTCTGCCGCCGGACATCCGCATCCCGGACGAAGCCGTAATAAGCCTTCGCGCCGTCGCCCGCGGCCTGCGGGGCGGGAGAGAGGGAATGGAGCACGGGGCAAACACCGGCGCACGCGCCGCAGTCGATGCACTGCTCCTCTACAGCCACGGGGCGGTAAAATCCCTTGTCATTGCTTCCGGCGATGAGCCCGCCGTGGCGGCAGGAGTTGACACACGCCATACATCCAGTGCATGAAGAGTTCGCGCAAATGGCCTGATGACATTGTGTACCGCTCATCTCTTAAGTTTTGCCTTTACAAAGTTGACTATCTGGGTCCGCTCGCTGCGGTCCATACCTATATAATATGACGCCAGAATGATGGTCACGGTGGTGAGGGCCGTGGTGGTGCAGAGCCGCAGGGCGCCCTGTCCGACATAGTGGCAGAGCAGGAGGGGCAGGGGAATGGTGGTGAGGCACACGAGGCAGATGGGCAACAACGCGTTGCCGAGGTAAGCCCTGATGGCGAACGCTGTCTCGCGCCTGAGGAAGAACAGCCGGTAGACATAGGTGGAGATGTCGAAGGCGATCTTTACCAGGATCACCGACGTCGGCGGAAGGCCCGCCCTGAGCCCTATGTAGGCGAAGGGCAGCGTCATGATGTTGAGCGTGCCCACGACCAGCATATAGTTTCTTATCCGGCCCGTGGCCTGCGCCGCCGTCCACAGCGGACCGGCGAGCGCGAAGCATATCTGGTCGATGAGGATGACCTGCACGAAGGCGTTGGTATAGTCGGGCACATCCTTCAGCCACAGCTGCAGGATGTAACTGCTGTTGAGCAGCATGGGGAGCAGCATGATCCAGTAGAGGAAAAACGACACCTTCGAGGCGCGGTAGATGAGCTTGCGGAAGAGAATCGCCTCGTCGCGGGCGTAGAGCTGCACAATCTGCGGCGTAAAGGCCGTCTGAAAGTTGCCCACGAACCCGAACACCGCGCTCGATACCTGGTTTGCTATGCCCATGGCGGCGTTCACCGTGACACCGAAGAACAGGTTGAGCACTATGTTGAGACCCTGCGAGGAGACGAGATTGGAGATATTGCCGAAGCAGGACCATACCGAGAAGCCCAGCAGCGGCTTCATCGATTCCCATGTGCAGCGCCTGCGGATGACGATGAAGCTGAAGCGCCTGCGGCTGTAGAAGATGTATGCCAGCGTGATGACGATGTTGACACCCAGCGTGAGGCAGCCGTAGTAGACAAGCCGGTCGATGGGCGAGAGCAGCAGCATGTAGACTATCAGGAGCTTCAGCACGACCTCCACGATGCTCACGTAGGCGAAAAACTGCATCTTCTCCTTGGCGATGATGGCCGCGTTGAAGGGCGCGCGGAACACATTGACACAGAACGTGAGCACCGAGAGATGGTAGACCCATACGGCGGCCGTCATCCTCCCCGGCGGGATACTGATCTTGGCGTAGAGAAACCACAGGCCCACCGTCTCGGCCAGCAGGGCTATCGCTATGATGATGAGCACGTGGACATGGATGCTCGCGTTGAAAACACTTTTTAGCGCGCTCTCGTCGCCCCGGCCTATCTCGTAGTTGAGAAACCGCTGCGTGGAGCTCGCCAGCGCCGTGTTGATAAACGAGAAGAGCACCACGATGCCCCCGACGATGTTGTATATGCCGTAGTCCGAGGCGCCCAGCGCGCTGAGTATCACCCTCGAGGTGTAGAGCGTAATGACGAGAATGACAATCATTCTGATGTACAGAGCGATTGTATTCCTGGCTATGCGTTTGTTATTTTCAGAGTAGGATGACACCTTATATATATGCTTGTCCGTTTATGACCCCGGTATGACGTGCGCGATGGGGCGCTGCACAAACCCGGTCATGGCTTATCACCCCTATGGTCATGACCTCAGGAGGGGAATGCGACGGCAGTCGTGTCTCACAAACGAGGAGAGAAGCCATCAGCAAAGTTACATGATTTGAAAACTATCACCAAATATAAACGATAATAGTTGTCCTCCGCGAGCCCACTTTGCTGTTCAGCGCGCCAGCACTTCGCCGTTCCGCGCCAGCACTTTGCTGTTCCCCCGTCCCGTGTTTCGGGGAATTTTTAATAGTCCGATTAAGCTCTTCGCGATTGCCGTATCAGCTCAAATGTCGGATGAGCCGTCTTTTTCAGTGATGCGCGAAGGCTAACTGGGCGGGCCGCCGCTTTAGCTGGGAATACGAGAAGTGCGCCAAGGCATTGCACGAGAAATAGCTGGGAGGGCCGCTG
>OMUV01000212.1 GCA_900314335.1 uncultured Prevotellaceae bacterium
CCCGCCTACCGGAGGTTTTGTTTTTGTAAAATCTCATGTTCCCTGCGGACATAATATTCACCCTTCCGCATGCGCGGCTACTCACATAGGACTTGAGTGAAACTACATTTGAGATGTTTCAAAACGTCTCAAATGTAGTTTTGGCCAATAAACAGCGTTGATTTACAGACATTTGGAAAGGCGTAAAAACCGGCCTTTCCGGGGGCGATTTCCGCACGGTGTGAACGCCCGGAAAGCGAATGACGAAACCCCGGGACCGGGCTGAGAAGAATGTTACGCATTATGGCCTGCGTAGCATGCATCTCCGGGCGCATCCCGGTCGGCCTCCATTATAAGGCACCGGGCCGCGGTGTGACAACATCCATTCCCGGCCTTGCGGAACCAGTCGGCTGGGCCGCGGCAATCATTCCGCGCTTCCTTCCTTTCGCAACAAAGCATACGGCAATTGCCGGCGCCCGGAACGGACAGCGAGGAAGCGGGCTAAAGCGGTGTCCTGCTTTGCAAAAACGAACAAAGGCGGTGCGGGCGGCCGTGTTAAATGTTAATATGCTATCTATACATATCTATTTTCTCATGAATATTGGGCCGCGTGTTGATACTTTTTCTTAACTTTGCCGCCGGTTTTAGAGCCAAATTCTGAATATTCATTTAATAGCTTAATAAATCAATGAACTTCACCATGCTTGTGACGGCTGCCCTTACGGGTCTGTTGTTCGTCCCTCTGGTAGTAGTGATAGCCGTGCTTATCGCCCCGAGGTCGTTCAACCCCCAGAAGGAGGAGCCTTACGAATGCGGTATCCCCACGCGCGGACGGACATGGATGCAGTTTCGCATAGGTTATTATCTCTATGCGATACTTTTCTTGATGTTTGACGTGGAGACCATGTTCCTGTTTCCCTGGGCCGTAGTGCTTCGCTCGCTCGGAGTAGTGGGAATATGCAGTGTTTTGTTCTTCTTGTTCATCCTCGTATTAGGCCTGGCTTACGCCTGGCGGAAAGGAGCTTTGGTATGGAAATAAAGAAGAGAGCCAAGATCAAGTCTATTCCTTACAAGGACTTTAAGGACAATGAGACTTATGAGAAATTAGTAGAAGAGCTCAACGCAGGCGGCGTCAACGTGCTTGTGAAGCCCTTCGACGACCTTATCGACTGGGGCCGCAGCAATTCGCTCTGGCCTCTGACCTTCGCTACGAGCTGCTGCGGCATCGAGTTTATGGCCGTCTGCGCAGCGCGCTACGACATTGCCCGCTTCGGATTTGAGGTGACGCGCAATTCACCCCGTCAGGCCGACGTGATCCTCGTATGCGGTACTATCACGACCAAGATGGCTCCCGTGCTCAAGCGTCTCTACGATGAGATGGCCGACCCGAAATATGTGGTGGCTATCGGCGGATGCTCCGTGGCCGGCGGCCCCTTCACCAAGAGCTACCATGTAGTGCAGGGCGTGGACAAGGTCATCCCCGTGGACGTGTATGTGCCCGGATGTCCTCCGCGCCCTGAAGCATTCCTGTACGGCATGATGCAGCTGCAGAGAATAGTGAAGGTGGAGAATTACTTCGGTACTACCAACCGCAAGCAGAAACGACCTAAAGAGGAGGAGAAAGCATGAAACTGGAAATTACTACAATAGAGCCCTCCAAGCTCAGGGCAGAACTCCTGCGTCTGCGCGACGTGGAGAAGATGGATTTCCTGGAGAACCTCGTAGGTATGGACTGGGGAGAGGAAGGCGGCCTCGGTGTGGTCTACATGCTCCTCTCTACCGAGACGGGCAAGCGTGTGAACCTCCGCACCTCGACCACCGACCGTGAGCACCCTGTGCTGCCTACGGCCAGCGATCTCTGGGACATAGCGCTCATCTACGAACGTGAGGTCTACGACTTCTACGGCATCATCTTCGCCGGCCATCCCGACATGCGCCGCCTCTTCCTCCGCGAGGACTGGAAGGGCTTCCCCATGCGCAAGGACGACGACCCCATAGCCGAGAACCCCTTCGACGGCGAGCACATGACCAATGAGCCCCTCGCCGATGTGACACGTCAGTATTCCATGAACCCCGACGGCACGCTCGGCGACTATAAGGAGAATGTGATCTTCGCCCCCGACGACTATGTCGTGAATATCGGCCCGCAGCACCCCTCCACCCACGGCGTGCTCCACTTCCGTGTGGCCCTCAACGGTGAGATCATCAAGCGCGTCGACCCCATCCTCGGCTACATTCACCGCGGTGTGGAGAAGCTCAACGAGAGCCTCACCTATCCGCAGACACTGGCCCTCACGGACCGTCTCGATTATATCTCCGCCCAGCAGAGCCGTCATGCGCTGTGCGCCTGCATCGAGCAGGCCATGGGTGTGGAGGTGAGCGACAGGGTCAAGGTGATACGCACCATGATGGACGAGCTCCAGAGAATCGACTCCCACCTGCTCTTCTTCGGATGCCTCTGTCAGGACCTCGGCGCTACGACCGCTTTCCTCTACGCTTTCCGCGACAGGGAGAAGATCCTCGACATCTTTGAGGAGACCTGCGGCGGACGCCTTATCATCAACTATAATATGATAGGCGGCGTGCAGTATGACCTGCATCCCAACTTCCAGCGGAGGGTGAAGGACTTCATCAAGCTCGAGAGAAAGAATCTTCAGGAATACTACGACATCTTTGCCGACAATGTGATAGCTCACAACCGCCTCGACGGCGTGGGCGTGCTCACCAAGGAACAGGTGATCTCCTACGGCTGCACCGGCGGCAGCGGCAGGGCAGCAGGCTGGCACAACGATGTGCGCAAGCTGGAGCCCTATGCCGCCTACGACAGGGTACAGTTCAACGAGATTGTCCTCCAGGACGGCGATTCCTACGCCCGCCTGATAGTACGTCTCAAGGAGATAGAGGAGAGCCTCAACATCCTCGAGCAGCTGGTGGACAACATCCCCGAGGGCAATTACAAGGAGAAGATGAAACCTATTATCAAGGTGCCCGAGGGTACTTATTACAATGCCGTTGAGGCTTCGCGTGGCCGCTTCGGCGTATTCCTCGAGAGCCATGGCGACAAGACTCCCTACCGCCTGCACTACCGCGCCACGGGCCTGCCGCTCGTAGCTGTGATGGACACGGCCTGCCGCGGAGAGAAAATCGCCGACATGATTTCCATCGGCGGTACTCTCGATTACGTAGTGCCCGATATTGACCGCTAACTACTCACACTAAGGAACAGAGAATATGTTTGATTTCAGTATAGTCACTAATTGGTTTGACACTCTGCTACGTTCGGCCATGCCCTCCTGGGCGGCCATCCTGATAGAGTGTGTGGTGGTGGGCCTGATTATTATCACGCTCTACGCCTGCTTTGCTATATTCCTCATCTATTTTGAACGCAAGATCTGCGCCTTCTTCCAGTGCCGCCTCGGTCCTAACCGCGTCGGCAAGTGGGGCTTGCTGCAGGTGTTTGCCGATGTGTTCAAGATGCTCACGAAGGAGATCATCTTCATGAAGAATACCGACCGCCTCATCTATGTGATAGCGCCGGTCATGGTGATCCTCTCCTCCATGCTCACCTTCTCCTGCATTCCCTGGAACAAGGGCGCGGAGATCCTGGACTTTAATGTGGGTGTCTTCTTCTTTCTGGCCGCCTCTTCGCTCGGCATCGTCGGCATCCTGCTGGCCGGTATAGGATCGCAGAACAAGTACTCGCTCATCGGCGCCATGCGCGCCGGTGCGCAGATCATCAGCTACGAGCTCTCCATCGGCATGACGATGCTGGCCATGATAGCCCTGACGGGCACCATGCAGTTCTCCGCCATCGTCGAGGGTCAGGCAGACTGCTGGAACATAGTCAAGGGTCATGTCCCCGCGATCATCGCATTTATTATATATATGATAGCCGGCAACGCGGAGTGC
This sequence comes from uncultured Prevotellaceae bacterium, assembly GCA_900314335.1. Taxonomy (GTDB): domain Bacteria; phylum Bacteroidota; class Bacteroidia; order Bacteroidales; family Bacteroidaceae; genus UBA6398. The sequence continues at coordinate 3,889 of OMUV01000212.1, forward strand.
AACCGCGGGCCGTTTGATATGCCTGAGGCCGAGAGCGAGCTGACCGCCGGCTACCACACCGAGTATTCGGGTATGGGCTTCGGCTTCTACTACCTCGCCGAGTATCTCAACCTCTTCATCTGCGCCTGCATCGCCACGACCATCTTCCTCGGCGGCTGGATGCCGCTGCACATCGGTGTGGCCGGATTCGACGGCGTGATGGATGCTATCCCCGGATTTGTGTGGTTTGTCGTTAAGGCTGTGTTCGTGACCTTCCTGCTCATGTGGGAGCGCTGGACTTTCCCCCGTCTGAGGATCGACCAGCTGCTCAATCTGGAGTGGAAATACCTCATCCCCATCTCGATGGGCAATCTGGTGCTCATGGCTCTTATTTCTGAGTTCGGCCTTCACTTTTAATGCGTATTGGACAAGATGAAAAAACAAAGAAGTTATTTCGGAGGCATTTTCTGGGGCGTCAAGACGCTGTGCGTGGGTCTCAAGACCACCATGCGCGAGCTCTTCACCAAGAAGGTGACTGAGCAGTATCCCGAAAACCGCGACACGCTCAAGATGTTCGACCGTTTCCGCGGCAGCCTGACCATGCCTCACAATGATAAGAACGAACACAAGTGTGTGGCCTGCCACCTCTGCGAGATGGCCTGCCCCAATGGTACGATCAAAGTAGTACATGACATGGTGGAGACTCCCGACGGTAAGAAGCAGAGAGTCCTCAAGGAGTATTGGTACAATCTCGGCACCTGCATGTTCTGCATGCTGTGCGTTAATGCCTGCCCGCATAACGCTATCACTTTCGATCAGAGCTTCGAGAATGCTGTCTTCGACCGCAAGAAGCTCATCCTTCGCCTCAATCACGAGGGCTCGCATGTAGAGCCCCGTCCGGCTGTAAAGCCGCGTCCCGCCGCTGCTGCCGCCGCTAAGCCTGCTGCCGCTGCCGCCGCTAAGCCCGCTGCTGCTGCCGCCAAGCCCGAAGTGAAGCCTGCTGCTCCCGCCGCAGCTTCTCAGGAGGCCAAGGCCGACGCAAAGCCCGCCGCAGCCCCCGATAACGCTGAGAGCAAACCTAAAGACAATTGACTATGAACGCAGAATCAGTAATATTTTACATCCTGGCCTTCCTGATACTCGCTTTCTCCGTACTGACCGTTACGACGAAGCGTATCATCCGCTCGGCCATGTTTCTCTTCTTTACCCTCCTCGGTACGGCCGGCCTCTATTTCCTGATGGGGTACACATTCCTCGGCTCGGTACAGATGATGGTATACGCGGGCGGCATCGTGGTGCTCTTCGTGTTCTCCATCCTGCTCACCAGTTCCAACGGAGAGAAGCTCGTCAGGCTCAAGACCGGCAAGATCTTTGCCGCCGCAGTGACCTGCCTTCTGGGCGCAGCCATCGTGCTGTTCATAATCATTACTCACCACTTTACCGGTGCTATTACCGACGCCGTTCCGAGCGAGCAGCTCATCTCCATCTCCACGATAGGACATCAGATGCTCTCCTTCGACAAGTACGGCTATGTGCTGCCCTTCGAGGCTGTCAGTGTCCTGCTGCTGGCCTGCATCGTGGCCGGAATAATAATAGCGCGCAAAAGATAAAAGGAGATCATTATGCTACACTTGGAATATTTCCTCATACTTTCGGCCCTCATGCTGTTTATCGGCATCTACGGCTTTCTCACGCGGCGCAGCACACTGGCCGTGCTCATCTCCGTGGAGCTGATGCTCAATGCTTCAGACATCAACTTCGCCGTGTTCAATCGTCTGCTCTATCCTGCGGGTCAGGAGGGCTACTTCTTCGCCCTGTTCTCCATCGCCATCTCGGCGGCCGAGACAGCAGTGGCCATAGCCATCATGATAGCCATCTACCGCAATGTGCGCAGCATTCAGCTCAATCACCTCGATACTCTGAAATGGTAGTAACGCAATAAGACTCTGACCAATGGATTACTCATATACAGTTCTTATCCTCCTGTTGCCGTTCCTCTCATTCCTCGTTCTGGGAGTCTTCGGCAAGTTTATGAGCCACCGCACCTCCGGACTCATCGGCACGCTCACGCTGACGGTGGTCACGCTGCTGTGCTATTATACGGCTTACACATACTTCACCGCGCCCCGCACCGCCGAGGGCACATACGCCGTGATCACGGCCTTCAACCATCAGTGGCTGCCGTTCTTCATCGGCGGCCTCTCGTTCGACATCGGCTGCATGCTCGACCCTATATCGGTCATGATGCTCGTCGTGGTGGGCACCGTCTCGCTGGCTGTGCACGTCTACTCGTTCGGCTACATGCACGGTGAGCGCGGATTCCAGCGTTTCTACGCATTCCTCAGCCTCTTTACGATGTCGATGCTCGGGCTCGTCGTGGCCACCAACATCTTCCAGATGTATTTGTTCTGGGAGCTCGTGGGTGTGTCCTCCTACCTGCTCATCGGCTTCTATTATACCAAGCCCGCGGCGATAGCGGCTTCCAAGAAAGCCTTTATCGTCACCCGCTTTGCCGACCTGGGCTTCCTCATCGGTATCCTCATCTACGGCTACTATTGCGGCACATTCAGCTTCGATTTTGAGGGCAACGCCGACAAGATCGCCGCAGGCGCTGCGATGCTCCCGACGGCCCTGCTGCTCATGTTCGTGGGCGGCGCCGGCAAGAGTGCCATGTTCCCTCTGCACATCTGGCTGCCCGACGCTATGGAGGGCCCGACGCCTGTCAGCGCCCTCATCCACGCCGCCACGATGGTTGTGGCCGGTGTGTTCCAGGTAGCTCGCATGTATCCGCTCTGGATAGAGTATGCGCCCAATACGCTCCACATCGTGGCCTACGTCGGTGCCTTTACCGCGTTCTACGCCGCTGTCGTGGCCTGCGCTCAGACGGACATCAAGCGTGTGCTCGCCTTCTCGACCATCTCGCAGATAGCCTTTATGATGGTGGCTCTCGGTGTCTGCACCGAATATGTCACGGGCCACTCTCACCCGGGCAGCGTGGGCTATATGGCGGCTATGTTCCACCTCTTCACCCACGCCATGTTCAAGGCCTGCCTCTTCCTCTGCGCCGGTGCCATCATCACCATCGTGCACGACAACGAGATGGCAGCCATGGGCGGCATGAGGAAGTACATGCCCATTACGCATATCACATTCCTCATCTGCTGTCTCTCCATCTCGGGTATTCCCCCGTTCTCGGGCTTCTTCTCCAAGGATGAGATCCTCGCAGGCTGCTTCGCCTTCTCTCCCGTGATGGGATGGATCATGACGCTGATTGCCGCCATGACGGCATTCTATATGTTCCGCCTCTACTACGGCATTTTCTGGGGAACAGAGAATGTCAAGTATCACGCCGAGATTCAGCCTCACGAGTGCCCCGCCACTATGACCGTGCCCCTTATCTTCCTGGCCGCTGTGACCTGCGTCGCCGGCTTCATCCCCTTCGGCCACTTCGTGAGCGCCGACGGTATGAGCTACGACATCCATCTCAACTGGTCCGTGGCCGGCACGAGCATCGTCATCGCTCTGGCTTCGATAGGCCTGGCTACCTACATGTACAAGGGCTCCACCCAGCCGGTGGCCGACAAGCTCGCAGCGCGCTTCTCCACGCTCAACAAGTGGGCTTACCACCGCTTCTATATCGACGAGGTCTACCAGTTCGTCACCCATCGCATCATCTTCGCTCATATCTCAAAGCCCGTGGCCTGGTGTGACAAGCATATCGTTGACGGATTCCTCAACGGCCTTGCTTCCGGTTCTCACCGCCTCAGCTACCTGATCCGCGGCTTCCAGAGCGGCGAGGTACAGCAGTATGCCTATGTATTCCTCATCGGTGCGCTGGCCATCGTGTTACTGTTAATCATCTAGTAAATACTTCCCTTAGATATGTTCCCATTACATTTGTTCATAATCATCCCCCTGCTGATGTTGTTGTGCCTGTGGCTCGCCAGAGGCATCAAGGCCGTGCGTGGCGTGATGCTGGCGGGCTCTTCGGCTCTGCTCATCACGGCCATCAGCCTTGTTGTGGTCTACCTCAAGGCCCGTCAGGCAGGGGCTGCGGCCGAGATGTTGTTCACTACCGACTTCACTTGGTTCGCTCCGCTTCATATCAACTACACCGTAGGTGTGGACGGCATCTCGGTGGCCATGTTGCTGCTTTCGTCGATTATCGTGTTCACCGGTACGTTCGCCTCCTGGCGCCTGCAGCCCCTGACCAAGGAATACTTCCTCTGGTTCACGCTCCTCTCGCTCGGTGTGTTCGGCTTCTTCATAAGCATCGACCTGTTCATGATGTTCATGTTCTACGAGGTAGCGCTCATCCCGATGTATCTGCTCATCGGCGTATGGGGCACGGGCCGCAAGGAATACTCCGCCATGAAGCTGACGCTGATGCTCATGGGTGCCTCCGCATTCCTGATGTGCGGCATCTTCGGCATCTTCTACGGCGCCGGCGGCCAGACGTTCAATATCCTTGACCTGGCTCACCATACTAACGGCGCTCACGTTATCCCCGTGGCCCAGCAGTACATCTGGTTCCCGCTCACATTCGTCGGCTTCGGTGTGCTCGGCGCTATGTTCCCCTTCCACACATGGAGCCCCGACGGTCACGCTTCGGCGCCTACGGCCGTGAGTATGCTGCACGCCGGCGTGCTGATGAAGCTCGGAGGCTACGGCTGCTTCCGCATCGCCATGTTCCTCATGCCCGAGGCCGCCAAGGCTCTCGGCTGGATATTCCTCATCGTGGTGGCCATCGGAGTAGTCTACGGCGCATTCTCGGCCTGCGTACAGACCGATATGAAATATATCAACGCCTACTCCTCCGTCTCCCACTGCGGCCTCGTGCTGTTCGCCATCCTGATGATCAACCGCACCGCCGCTACGGGCGCCATCCTTCAGATGCTCTCCCACGGACTTCTGACGGCCCTCTTCTTCGCCTGCATCGGTATGATCTACCACCGCGCCCACACCCGCGACGTGAGGGAGCTGCAGGGCTTGATACGCATCATGCCTTATATCTGCGTCTGCTTCGTCATCGCCGGCCTGGGCAACCTCGGTCTGCCGGGCTTCAGCGGATTTGTGGCTGAGATGACCATCTTCGTAGGTTCCTTCCAGCAGGCTGACACACTCCACCGTGTGCTCACCATCCTGGCTACCACCAGCATCGTTATCACCGCCGTGTTCATCCTCCGTATGGTAGGCAAGGTGATGTACGGCGTATGCAAGAACCCCGACCACCTCAAGCTCCACGACGCTACCTGGGACGAGAAGATCGCCATCACCACCCTCGTGGTGTGCATCGCAGGCCTCGGTCTCGCACCTCTCTGGATGAGCGATATGATCAACTACAGCGTTACGCCCATCGTTGACCACATCAATGCCGCCGCTACGCAATTAACATCGTTAACTTCCTTCCTGATCCCGTAAAGTACTGCTTAGATATGGATTACTCTCAATTTCTATATATGCACGAGGAGCTGGCACTGCTGCTGGTCATTGTGGTAATGTTCATTTATGACCTCGTGGTCTGCACTGACCGCAAGGACGGCAAGCCTGTGCTCAACACCGCGGTTCCCGTGGTGCTCATGACGCTGCTCACCATCTTCAATGCGATACCCGAGTGCTGGTATCTGCCCTCCTGCGCTCCCGTAGAGGAAGCCTTCGGCGGTATGTATCAGCACACACCCATGATGACCGTCATGAAGACTGTGCTCAATATCGGAACACTCATCGTCTTCCTGATGGCCCACCGTTACCTTAGCCGCGATGAGAACAGGGTGAAGCAGGGCGAGTTCTACATCCTTACGATGTCCACCCTGCTGGGAATGTACTTCATGATCTCCGCCGGCCACTTCCTGATGTTCTTCATCGGGCTCGAACTGGCGTCCGTCCCCATGACCGCCCTTGTGGCCTACGACAAATGGCGCGCTACCTCCGCCGAGGCCGGCGCCAAGTACATCCTCGTGGCGCTCTTCTCGAGCTCCCTGCTGCTCTACGGCGTCTCGATGATCTACGGCGCTACGGGCACACTCTATTTCGACGACATCGCCGCCCGTCTCGACGGCAACCTGCTCAATATCCTCGGTCTGGTGTTCTTCTTCACGGGTCTGGCCTTCAAGATCTCGCTCGTACCGTTCCACCTCTGGACTGCCGACGTTTACGAGGGCGCTCCCACCGTGGTGACGAGCTACCTTAGCGTCATCTCCAAGGGCTCCGCAGCCTTCGTGCTGCTGACCATCCTGGTCAAGGTGTTCGCCCCCATGATACAGCAGTGGCAGGACATCCTCTTCTGGATCATCATCCTCTCCATCACGCTGGCTAACATCTTCGCGCTCCGTCAGAACAACATCAAGCGATTCATGGCCTTCTCCGCCATCTCGCAGGCCGGCTACCTGGTGCTCGGTGTGATCGCCGGCACGGCGCAGGGCATGACCTCGCTCGTGTTCTACCTGCTCGTCTACCTGGCAGCCAACCTCGGCGCCTTCGCCGTTATCAACTCCATCGAGCAGAACAGCGGCAAGATCAATATCAGCGATTACAACGGCCTCTACCAGACCAATCCGAAGCTCTCGTTCCTCATGACGCTGTGCCTCTTCTCGCTGGCCGGCATCCCGCCGTTCGCAGGCTTCTTCTCCAAGTTCTTCGTATTCATGGCCGCCTTCCATCAAGGGTTTCACCTGCTGGTATTCATCGCCTTGGTCAACACGATCATCTCCCTCTACTACTATCTGATCATCGTCAAGGCCATGTACATCAATCCCAACGATGCGCCCATCGCCACCTTCCGCAGCGACGGCTACACCCGCTGTGCGCTCTTCCTGTGCACCGCCGGCGTACTGCTGCTAGGCATTGCGAGCTGCGTATACGACAGCATAGACGCCCTTAGCTACGGCATCGACGTCCAGTTGCCCTCTGTCATCAGCAGCTGCTGCGGCCTCTGAGGCACAGGCCTGAAGCTCATATCTACGGAGGCAGCGTCATCTCTCATGGCGCTGCCTCTGAGCTTTTTCTGAGGGACGGGGATGATTAAGGAATATTCGCCGCGCCCGCCCGGAGCTCCTTTTATA
>OMUV01000100.1 GCA_900314335.1 uncultured Prevotellaceae bacterium
CCGCACAGCTAAAAAACTACAAGGCACTTGAGAAAAACTACATTTGAGATAGTTTTCCTCATCTCAAATGTAGTTTTACCCCTCTACGGAACGCTATTTTATAATTATCCGCATCAATAAATGGATCAGAGAAGGGGGCGTTATGTTTACCGGACAGTAATTATTTCTGGTATGCGCTCTTGCTGCGCCGGGCCGCCAGCATTCCGCATGCGGCCGAGATACTTTTTCCTCTCGACCTTCTCATCGTCGCCCTGATGCCATTTCTCTCTAATTCCTGACAGAAAGCCATGGCCTCCTCCTGCGTGGGACTTTGGAACAAACAACCCGGATAAGAATGAAATGGTATGACGTTCATCCGACAATCCAGCCCTTTGAGCAGATGCTTCAAGGCCGAGATATGCTTCGGCGTATCATTCTTCCCTTTTAGCAGCACGTATTCGAAGGAGAGCTTCCTCTGATGGCTTGTTTCCCTTTCCGTTACGCCATATGTGTCGCGAAACTCCTCACAGGTTTTCAGAAAAGCCACGACATCATTTATCGGGAACGCGCGCTCGGCAGGCATGATCTCCATTCTCTCCTCATGGAAAGGAGAATGGAGGCTGATGGCAATATTCATCTCGCTCTCAGCGACCAGTCTCTTCAGCTTTGGCAAGACGCCGCACGTGGAGAGGGTGATTCGCCTCGGACTGAATCCGAAACCATCCTTGCCGGTCAGTATCTCATAGGCGCGCATGACATTGTCATAATTGTCCAAAGGCTCGCCCTGCCCCATAAGCACGATATTCGTGAGTTTATCCCGCTCTGGCAGACTGTACAGCTGGTTGAGGATCTCGGCGGCAGAAAGCTGGGACTTGAATCCGCCTCTCCCCGTCAGGCAGAACGCGCAATGCATCTTGCATCCCACCTGCGAAGAGATGCATACGGCTGCGCGCTTTCCCTCCGGCAGGAAAACCGTCTCCACAAAACCGCCGTTCCTGGCCGGGAACAGATACTTGCGGGTACCGTCTTTATCCTCTGCCACATCTACCGGTTCACAGCAGCCCACATCATATTTCTGCGAAAGTCTCTCGCGGGAGGTTTTGCTCAGATTGGTCATTTCAGATATCGACGTGACATGCTTGTTATACAGCCAGCCGTTGATCTGCTTTGAGGCATATCCGGGCATCCCGCAGTCCTCCGCCACGAGCCTCAGTTCCTCCAATGTCTTTCCGAGCAAAATATCCTTGCCTGTAGTCTCTGTCTCCATTGTTCCTCTGTATTGTATGTTGTTGAAATCAGATGTTGTCCCGATAGTAAAATCAAAAAAGAGGATACCTAAATCTCAGGTACCCTCTATTTCCCTTACGTTTGAGGTGCCAAGCAGATTCGAACTGCTGTACACGGTTTTGCAGACCGTTACCTAGCCACTCGGTCATGACACCATTAAGTTTGACGTTGCAAAAGTAATGAATATTACTAAAACCACCAAGAGTCGCACTTAAATTTTTCACAAATGGGCGAAAACTCTATCGCGATAAGGTTATGCGGAACTTCCGGCTGTCGGTGGATATGTACGTTAGACGGGAGTACGCGCCAAGCAGTTCGGAGAGCTTTCCGGACAGGAGCCCTTTGATAAACGGCGTAACAGCGAGGCTCTTGCAGTCTACATATATATTACAAAGCGCACCGCGCTCTGTCCGCATATCTACAGCGCCGCCCCTGAATCCCGGCACAAATGTCTGTGCAGAGTCGGGCCGGGGAATATATTCCGTTATTAATTTGCCCGCAGGCGAAAAGCCGAAACTAAAAGTAGCCTTGGAAGTACGGAGCGTATAAAGCCCGTCATTCTCCTTCACAAGCGAAGCCTTCTTATTGTGATTTACGTCTCTCATCCATTGCGGGACGTCATTGATAAAGGATTTGTCCGGCGCCTCAGCCTCTATGCTTACAGGAATCGCCCCGTTTTCAGGAACGCCCTTGAATAAAATGCACGCATCTCCATTTATCGAGCCGATTATCTTGTTGACATTTATATCCATATTGAGAGCGGCAAGAACAGGCTTGTAAGCCCTATCCTGCTCCATGCTGCCTATCAGTTTCTTCCCGTTCAGCCCCGCATGCATCACGGCAACAGCGCCCGCGGGCACGTTCATCTTCTGCACGCCGGTCTTAAGCGGCAGAAAGCAACCCTGCCCATTCCAGTCTGCTCCGTCCTGTGAGAATAATTCGCTATTACAAACGACAGAGTTTTCCTTAATAGAAATATCAGAACGCACGATGGTACTGTCCGACACAGCCGATGCGGAAGCCTGCATGGCAATTAAAGATTTGAACACAGAAGGGAGAGTGCTGGCGCGGGAAACCATGCTAATAGGCGAGCGATTATCAAGCATCGGGAACAGTTCGCCATCGCTTACTTTCCCGTCGCTTCGGAACATAGCCGCTATCGTGCGCCTGATAAAGGCTCGCTCTGTCTGGACTACCGGCCCCAGGACGATCAGCGCATCATCATCCCAAGCTACACACCAGTTATTTCCCCACATGGCGAAGCTTATGTCGTCTTCGTGGTCTACAGAATGAAAATCGTGACCGCCGGCTATAATCTTGTCTATAACAGATGCGTCGCTGACAGGCATGGCCATTCCGTAATAACCTGCGGGAGAAATAAATGCATACAAGTCCTTGCTCAGGTCAATGCCCTTGGAAAAGGGGAACAAGTCGGAGAGTCCGGAGCGCCGCGCGGGAGCATTTTCGTGCATTTCAGACGGAGAGATCCGCGCAATGGCAGGAGATTTCTCCGGGATGACGTCATAATAATTTCTGCCACAAGAGGCAAAGCATAATACTGCGAGCAATGCGCCCGCCAAAAGATGTGCCTTCATCCTATCTTTCCTGAATTTTTGAGATTCATGATTATCACAGAATATAGTCCGGCGGTCTCCGTTCTGAGGCGGCTCTCGCCCAGACTAACGGGAACGAAACCGGCGCTGATGGCCGCCGCCACCTCATCTACTGTAAAATCGCCTTCCGGCCCAATCAAGATGGTCTTGCTTCCCTCGCCCAGGGCCTCTGCGATATACCTTTCCCTGACTTTGAACACATCGTTATCGCCAAGACAATGAGCAATAAACTTTTCCTCTTCAGATGAAACGGACTTTATAAAGCTATCAAAGGAGACAAGGTCATTCATTATCACCTTACGCGCCTTGTGGCTCTGCTTCATAGCCGACACAACTATGCGGTTCAGGCGTTCCATATTTAGCTTATGCCGGAGACCACATTTGCAGTCTACAAACGAAATCTCGTCCACGCCGACCTCGACGCACTTCTCTACCATCCACTCTATGCGGTCTATATTCTTTGTCGGAGCTATAGCCAAATGCAGGAGACCATGCCATGAAGGGCGGACATCTTCTCCGGAAATAATCTTATAGCAGCAACCATTGCGGCTGACGTCCGTTACGACGGCCTCATAGATATGGTCACACCCGTCGGTTATAAATATCTTGTCACCGGGATGCAGGCGAAGCACTTTAACGGCATGCCGCGCTTCCTCTTCAGGCAGCTCTGTCCTGCTGCTTGCCTCTGGCACATAAAAATAATGTTCCTCTTTCATTTACTGTGCAAAGTTAGGCAATAATATTAATATGCCGTTACACATTAAAAAAAGGAGTGATGGCCTTGCGGTCGTCACTCCCATAAATAAGTCTGATAATAGTCGTGTCGTCAATTATTGCCGGCTAGGCGCATCTGCTCCAGAAGCTGGCGCTGCCTGTCGTTCAGTGCGGCCGGCATGGTGACATTGTAAGTAATAATAAGGTCTCCGAATGTACCATCGCCTCTGCCGTAGCCTTTGCCTTTGAGCCGAACCTTGGCGCCTTGTTGTGTATTTGGTTTCACTTTGAGCCTCAGTTTGCTGTTCTGAGTCTGCAATATTATCTCGCCACCCAACAGAGCCGTATACATATCTATATTTACAGTGGCGTGCATGTCCGCATTCTCTTCTGCGTTAAAGCCAGAAGTAAAGGCGCTGAACCCTCTCCTGTTTCTCGAAGAGCGCCGCCGGCCGCCTCCGAAAAGCTGCTCAAAGAAGTCAGAGAAACCGCCGCCTCCGCCAAACTGGCTAAAGTCAAAGCCCTCGAAGCCCGTACCTCCGGCATCGCCGAAGCCACTCCCTCCTCCGGCGCCGGCAAAAGCATCTGCTTCCTGCCAGTGCTCGCCGTACTGGTCATATTTCTTCCTCTTCTCCGGATCACTCAGTACTTTGTAAGCCTCATTCAATGCCTGAAACTTAGCCTTCGCCTTGGGGTCATCCGGATGTAAGTCGGGATGAAACTGCTTTGTACGGCGCAGATAAGCAGCTCTGATATCGCTTTGAGGTGTATCCTTGGGGATACCCATTATTTTATAATAATCTATGAATGCCATTTCTAAATCCTCCTTTTCCGCATTTGCTGCAAAAAAAATGCCATGGTACTACGCTTTCTCATGCTCTTTCGCTACTGCCAGAGCCTTCTCCAATTCTATGATTTTATCACGTAGCACGGCGGCTTTCTCAAACTCCATACGATGTGCAGCATCGGTCATCTCTTTGCGTGCTTTCGCTATGGCGGCTTTTATTTCGGCCGAAGATTTATATTTTGCCACATCCTCAGCAGTTTTCACAAAATCAGCGGCTATGCTGTGACGATCATTGTGATACTCGGAGCTTGCTGCCAGCCCGCCTGTACCCAAAGCCTTCTTGATTTGTTTCGGTACTATATTATGCTCCTCATTATATGCCTGCTGTATGCGCCTGTGACGAGCGGTCTCATCAATGACATTTTGCATACTCTCTGTAATTTTGTCAGCATACATTATCACCGTACCGTTCAGGTTTCTTGCAGCGCGTCCGGCGGTCTGCATCAGAGAGCGCGTGCTTCTGAGGAACCCTTCCTTATCCGCATCAAGCACAGCCACCAGAGAAACCTCCGGCAGGTCGAGACCCTCACGAAGCAGGTTTACGCCTACCACCACGTCGTACTCCCCTACTCTCAGACTCTCCATTATCTTTATGCGCTCTATGGTATCCACATCGCTGTGTATGTAGCTCGCCTTAATGCCAATATTAAGCATATAGTCCGTCAGTTCCTCCGCCATCTTCTTGGTCAGAGTCGTGACCAGCACCCTCTCGTTTCTCTTAATTCTGACCCTGATTTCTTCTACGAGATCGTCCACCTCATTTTTCTCAGGGTGAATCTCAATCACCGGATCAAGAAGGCCCGTCGGTCGAATCAATTGCTCTACCACAACGCCCTCCGACTGCTTCAGTTCATAGTCGGCAGGAGTGGCGCTCACATAAATAGTCTGATTTAGGAGCTGCTCAAACTCGTCAAACTTCAGGGGTCTGTTGTCCAGAGCTGCAGGCAAACGGAATCCATAGTCTATGAGGGAAATCTTGCGTGAGCGGTCGCCTCCATACATCGCATTAATCTGCGGGACGCTGACATGACTCTCATCGATTACCATAAGAAAATCTTTTGGGAAAAAGTCGAGGAGGCAATACGGCCTTGTGCCGGGAGCACGCCCGTCAAAGTAGCGGGAATAGTTTTCTATACCGCTGCAATGCCCTGTCTCCTTAATCATTTCCATGTCATAATTCACTCTCTCATTGAGGCGCTTGGCTTCGACAAACTTTCCCTCAGCATTAAACTTGGTGACCTGATTGGCGAGATCCGCCTTGATTGTCGCTATCACGCCGTCGAGAGATGAAGCGCCCGTGACATACAAATTGGCCGGATAGATGTTATAATCGTCGAAGGAGGAAATAAGGTGTCCGTTATCCGCATCGCGCTCTTCGATATCCGTCAGTTCCTCTCCCCAGAACGAAAGCCTTACCAGATCGTCTGTATAAGGAGGGAAAATATCGATCGTCTCTCCTTTGATGCGAAACTGACCATGCTCGGGCGCGAAATCATTCCTTACGTACAGGTTGTCTATTAGCTTCTTAAGCAATACTTCCCTGTCTATTTTCTCGCCAGCCTTCAGTTTTATCACGCTGTCATAAAATGCAGCAGGATTGCCCATACCATAAATACAGGATACCGAAGACACTACTATCACATCCTTACGACCGGAAAGGAGAGAGGACAAGGTGTGCAGACGCAATTTGTCTATCTCCTCGTTTATGGCCAGGTCCTTTTCTATATATGTATCCGTCGACGCAATATAAGCCTCGGGCTGATAGTAATCGTAATAAGACACGTAATACTCTACACAATTGTCCGGGAAAAAGCGTTTAAACTCGCCATATAGCTGTGCAGCAAGCGTCTTGTTGTGACTTAAGACGAGTGTGGGCTTTCCGACATTGGCTATCACGTTAGCCACTGTAAAAGTCTTGCCTGAGCCTGTCACACCGAGCAACACCTGCCCCTTGCAACCTTGCTTTATGCCATCTGTAAGTTGTTTTATAGCCTGAGGCTGATCGCCTGTCGGCTTAAACGCTGATTGAAGATTGAAGTTATGCATATTAGGAGCAAATTTAATAATTTCGCAGGGAAATCCTCAAAAAATATGCCTTACCGCTTGGAGGTAAGAAGATTTTTTGTACTTTTGCAATGCGTTTCCAATAGGGACTCTTTATGGTGGATGTAGTTCAGTTGGTTAGAGCGTCAGATTGTGGTTCTGAATGTCGTGGGTTCGAGTCCCACTATCCACCCTACATTAACCCTGCAGCTTTCTTAGTTGCAGGGTTAATTGTTTCAGAACCCGCACCCCTCATTTACTTTCAACCACTGAGATACAATTATCCTAATGTAATTTATGATGCTGCGACATGAGGCTTAACTTTGTAGTCGAGGCTCTTCGACACGTTCCTAAGCAGCCCAAACAGTTCGTCCTCGTCGCCCCATTTACCTTACTCAGCAGACGAAGGGTGGGAAGTTTTCTCCATTTAAACGCCACAAAATTAGATGCGCATGAGAATAAATCCTCGTGGGTCGAAAATAAATTCGGATGCAACCGGAAATAATCCTCGTCGGAGAAGAAAAAATTCTACTCGCAGATAAAAAAA
>OMUV01000101.1 GCA_900314335.1 uncultured Prevotellaceae bacterium
TCTAACTACTTGATTTATAGCGCTCGCAGAAGGCCAAAACTACATTTGAGACGAGGAGAACTACCTCAAATGTAATTTCACTCATGTCCTATGTGAGTATCCGCACATGCGGAAGCGTTTTTTGAAGTGTGGGGAAAGATGTGTCTGATGATGTGAATGCCCTTTTCAAAATGCGGAACAAGGGCAATCTTTTCGTATGGCGAAATTATATCGGCGGTGCAGTGGTATGACGACTCGCATGAGTGGCATTTCTAATCTCAGCGCAAGCGAAATTGTGATATGGATAGGAGCCGCCATAAACGAATGAACCGCCATATAGCATGGCGGGCCGCTGAAAACTGCGGCCCGCATGGATATCCTCGAATAGGATGATTTGCTCTGTTTCTATAGTTGCCGGACTATTTTACCAGCACTTTTTTGCCTCCTATAATATATATGCCTTTACTAAGATTTTCTGTGGTTTCATCGGCGTTTTGACCTCTGCTGACAAGCGTGCCGTCGAGCGAATAAGCGTCCACTTTCCCGCTTTTTCTGTCTACCGTCGTCGCGTGAATGCCGTTGATAATGTCTTGCGGTATACGCTCCAACCGCCAGGCGGCGTCCCCGCCCCTCGTCGCCCTGCCCAGGACGGTGGCGCCGTTGTCAGTGCGCGAGAGAAACAGGGCGGGCATCTCGCCGTCGCTGAGGTTGGTGAGCGCGAAGTGCCCGGCCTTGTCGAGGGGTAGGAAAAACTGCGGCGTGAGTGGCTCGGCGGTGAGGGCTACGGCCTGCCCGCTGTCGCTGAGGGCAGCGGCGTCGAGGCATAGGCCCGTGGCGTAGTTCTTCACTGCGAACAGCGGTCCGCGTACGTCGCATAGGGAGGCGGCGGTGTCGAGGCGCGTGATGTGCCATACATAATGCCAGTCTCTGTCGGCGGCTTCTTGCCATGCGGGCTCCTTGGCGCCCTCGGCGGAGAGCAGGGCAGTGCGCCGCTCCGTGGAGAGCGAGGCGGAGTCGGCAGCCAGTATGTAGTACCATCCCGTAGTGAGGGGCACGACGGCAGCGGTGTCGAGGGCTTTGCGCGCCTTGATGAGGCTCTCCAGGAGCGTCTTGGCCGAGAGCTGCGTGGCTGTCGCAGCCTGCTGCTTAGCGCGGGTCATGATGTCGGTGTAGCTGTCCACGGCAGCCTTGTCTGCGATGAAGCCGGGCTCCGTGCCGTAGCGGTATTGCGAGCCGTCTTTCGCGGCCTCCTCCCTGAGCATGGTGCGATAGTCGGTGATGTTGCTGAGGTCGCTGCCCGCCATGTTGTAGGTCTTGACCTTGGTGTAGGTGTAGTCGGCGTCCCAGTTGTTGTCCCGCATCACTGCTTTGCGGCAGGCGTTGAGCACTACGCCGGCCTCTACGTTGGAGAGGGCGGGATAGTCAGTGGTCTTGATGATTTTGTTGCGGGAGAACACGAGGCTGCCTGCGCCCGTGGCGGAGACTATCGGCGTGCCGAAGGAGCGGAAGGTGTTGTCGTGGATGCGGACGTTGTTGTGGTAGGTGTCGCTCCCGATAGAGGCCGGCGCAATGGGGGCCTCCAACGAGATTATTGCCGCTCCCCAGGGCGAGGTAAAGCAGTTGTCGAACGTGTTATTACGTATTTCCACATTTTCGCTCGGGCCGGATTCTTTCCACTGCTCCATATATGAGCCGAAGAGAATTGCCGTGCCGGCCGTTGAGAAGTAATTGTTCTCTATAAGCACTTTGCCCGGAGTGTCGAGGAGGAGTCCGCGGGCGCGGTTGCCGTGCAGTATCTTGCAGTGGCGCACGGTGACGTCAGGCGTCCAGGTCTTGTTCTCTATGAGCCAGCCTTCCCCGAGGTCTTCGGGCAGAGCCTTATCGAAGGTCATGAATATGGTGTTGCCGCTGTTGCTGATGCTCTTCACCACGCGGGTCTCGCCGCGG
Organism: uncultured Prevotellaceae bacterium; assembly: GCA_900314335.1. GTDB lineage: Bacteria > Bacteroidota > Bacteroidia > Bacteroidales > Bacteroidaceae > UBA6398. The sequence continues at coordinate 1,927 of OMUV01000101.1, forward strand.
GTGTAGGTCTTATTGTTGACGAGCCACACCGTATCGCCCGCCTCGGTGTAGGAGCTGCGGTCGAGCGTGACGGTAGAGGTGCCGGTCTTGGAGAGCACTTTGAGGTAAGCGCCGCAGACGTTGAGCATATCATCGCCCTGTCCGTTGCAGGCGCAGTTCTCCAGCAGAATGAGGCCCTTGCAGTTGATGAAGTGGAAGGCGTCGGAGATGGTGCTGAAGTAGCGCCCTTTGCTATAGTTGACGCGCGGACCGATGCCGTCCATGGTGATGTTCTCACTCCTCACGCCCACTACGGTCATGGAGAGGCAGTGGTAGACGGGAATGTTGCGGAAGGTGATGTCTTTGCTGCCGCCCACGTCAAAGCAGTTGCGGATATACGTGCCGTGGTAGAGCGACTGCACGGAGCCTACGGGCGGATTGTAGCCGTTGTGCTGGCCGAAAAAGCGCAGGAATCCGTTGGAAAGAACTGATACTCGCTTGTGAAAGATATCTCCTAAAGGATTATCGACCGTGCCGTAGAGGATATTACGGCTGTCTTTGTCGTAGAGGTTGTTGAAAAGCGGAGCTACGGGCAGGGCCCAGTTGTCGGCAGCAAAAGGCATGTTGTTGGCCTTGAAGAGGATGGTGTCGCCCTGTATGACGTAGGGATATTTCTCCTTGTCGATGCTCACGTCCAGGTAGCCGCCGCCGACACGTTCTATGGTGCACTGTGAGATAAACGGCCGGTCCCAGTCTACGGAGAAGTTCTTCAGCGTCAGGCCGGAGCAGTTGACTATATGGCTTACGGCGCAGCGGCCGTGGAAGACGAATTCGGAGCCCTGACCGTCGATAATGCAGTTTTTCAGTCCGTTCATTTTCATCACATAGTCGCCGTCGGAGGCGGGGGCGAAGTCATAGCGTCCCTTGGGGAAGGTGAGGCGCGTGCCCGGGTGCGCCTTGCAATAATTGATGGCCCGCGCCATGATCATGCGCAGGTTGGTGTGCATGTCCGGTTTCCCGCCGAAGGAGGTGATACTTATTGTCCCTGTCGTCTGTACTTCTTCAGCTGCTAAATAGACGGAAAGGAACGGAATAATAAGAAATACCAAAGTAATAAGGGTACGCTTCATGGCATGATGGTAACGTTTAGTGTTATTAACTTGTGCAAAGATAGTTTTTTCTCGGTAATAAATTGACGGATGTTTTGATTTTGTGTGCGGATATAGAAAAAGCCTATTGGCGACAAGAATGAGCGCAAACAGACTTTAGAGACAAAGATTTATGACTATCAGAGAGATTGTTCAGTAGAGAAGTCGTTTCTTCCCTCCGATGATGTATATGCCTTCGGGGAGTCCTTCGGCGGCTTTGTCGGCGTCAGCGCTGCTCTTGAGCAATGTACCGTCGGCGGAGTAGACATTTACCGTTTCGCCTTTGCCCGTGCGGAGGGACTGCCGTATGTTGCTGATGACGTCCTGCGGTATGCTCTCCAGCCGCCATGCGGTGTCCCCGCCCCTCGTCGCCCTGCCCAGGACGGTGGCGCCGTCGTCAGTGCGCGAGAGAAACAGGGCGGGCATCTCGCCGTCGCTGAGGTTGGTGAGCGCGAAGTGCCCGGCCTTGTCGAGGGGTAGGAAAAACTGCGGCGTGAGTGGCTCGGCGGTGAGGGCTACGGCCTGCCCGCTGTCGCTGAGGGCAGCGGCGTCGAGGCATAGGCCCGTGGCGTAGTTCTTCACCGCGAACAGCGGTCCGCGTACATCGCAAACAGAGGCGGCAGTGTCGAGACGCGTGATGTGCCATACCGTGTGCCAGTCGCGCTCCATTGCTTCCTGCCAGACGGGCGATGTGGCCGCGTCGGGAGCGGTCAGGGCCCTGCGCGCACCGGTGGCCTCTGCCGCAGAGTCGGCGGCGAGGATATAATACCAGCCCGTGGTGAGCGGCACAACAGTCGCCGTGTCGAGCACCTTGCGGGCCTTGATCAGATTCTCAAGCAGCGTTTTGGCCGAGAGCTGGGTGGCGCTTCCGGACTGTTGCTTCGCCTGAGCGAGGACGCTGTTGTAACTGTTTACTACATTGCTGTCCGCGATAAATCCCGGTTCCGTGCCATATTTGAAGCGGCTGCTGTCGCTCCTGGCCTCCTTCTGGAGCATGCTGCGGTAGTCTGTGCGGTTTTTGTAGTCGGTCGACTTCATGTTCGTGGTCTTGAGCTTCGTGTACGTGTAGTCGGCGTCCCAGTTGTTGTTCTTTATCGTCGCGTTGCGGCATCCGTCGAGAATTATTCCGGCTTCCACCGTGGTCAGAGCGGGATATTTATTGGTCTTGATGATCTTGTTATCGTCGAAGCTGAGGTTGCCCACGCCTGCGGCCGAGAGAATCGGCGTACCGAAGGTGCGGAACGTGTTGTCGTGGATGTTGATGTTGTTGTGATACGTGTAGCTGCCCATATTGGCAACGGGCGCATTGATGGTAATGACGGCCGTGCCCCAGGGCGAGGTGAAGCAGTTGTCAAAGACATTGTTACGAATCTCCACATTGGCCAGAGCGCCGGACTCGCGCCAGTAGCCCACCGAGGCGTCCATGTAGATGGAGCTGCCGGCGGTTGAGAAATAGTTGTTCTCGACGAGCACCTTGCGCGGGGTGGTGATGAGGAGTCCGCGGGCACGGTTGCTGTGCATTATCTTGCAGTGGCGCACGGTGACGGCGGGCGTCCAGGTCTTATTTTCTATAAGGTATCCTTCGGCAACGTCTGCGGGCAGGTCCTGATCGAACGTCATGGTTACGTTGCCCCCGCTGCTGCTGATGCTCTTCACAACGCGTGTCACGCCGCGGGTGTAGGTCTTGTTGTTGAGCAGCCACACCGTGTCGCCGACCGCTGTGCACAGGCTGCGGTCGAGGGTGACTGTATTGGCGTTGACCTTGGAGAGCACCTTGAGGTAAGCGCCGCATACATTGAGCATGTCATCCCCCTGACCGGCGCAGTTACAATTCTCCACGAGGATAAGCCCTTTGCAGTTGATGAAGTGGAAGGCGTCGGAGATGGTGCTGAAATAGCGTCCCTTCTTCACATTTACCCGCGGGCCGATGCCATCGAGTGTGATGTTCTCAGTACGAGTGCCCACGACCGTCATGGAGAGGCAGTGGTAGACGGGAATGTTGCGGAAGGTGATGTCGGACGAACCGGTCACGTCGAAGCAGTTGCGCAGGTATGTGCCGTGGTAGAGCGACTGAATGGTGCCGGCCGGCGGATTGTAGCCGTTGTGGTCGCCGTGGAAGCGGAGCTTTCCGTCACCGAGTTCGGTCACTTTGCCGTGGAAGATGCTGCCCAGCGGATTGTCGTTGCTGCCGTAGAGTATCTCGCCGCTGTCTTTGTCGTAGAGATTGTTGAAAAGACCGGATACCGGGCGGCTCCAGTTATCCTCGGCGAATGGGTAATTGGTAGCCTTGAACAGGATGGTATCGCCCTGTATGACGTAGGGATATTTATCCTTGTCGATGCTCACGTCCACATAGTCGCTGCCCGTGCCCTCGATGGTGCACTGCGAGATGAACGGGCGGTCCCAGTCGACGGAGAAGTTTTTCAGCGTCACCCCGGAGCAATCGGTTATGTGCCCTACGGCGCAGAGGCCGTGGAAGATGAACTCGGAGCCCTGCCCGTCTATGACGCAGTTGGTGATTCCGTTCATCTTGATGACATAGTCGCCCTCGCTGGCGGGCGCGAAGTCGTAGCGCCCCTTGGGGAAAGTGAGGCGTGTGCCCGGGTGTGTCTTGCAATAGTTGAGGGCCCGCGCCATGATCATGCGCAGGTTGGTGTGCGTGTCCGGTTTCCCGCCGAATGTGGTGATGGAAACCTCGGTCATGGCCTGCTCCGTATCATCGCCGCGCGAGGTGACGGGGAGCAGAAGCATGCAGAATAGTGTGAGGAAGATAGGCAGATAGCGTCTCATATGTGTATAGCTCTCTTTGTTGATGGTATTGTTAATACAAAGGTACTTATTTATTTACATTTGCATAAGGCGGATGATGAATATAAAACTAAGTAAGGTCGGCTCCACCTTTTGCGGGCGGGGCCGGCCTTTAATTACTTGCGTTCAGCTTGTCTCAGCGTACATACACCTTCCTGCCGCCGTAGATGTATATGCCGCGTGGCAGTCCGCGCAGGGCGTCGGCGGGCTTCACGTTCTTGCGGATGAGTACACCGTCGATGGTCCACACGTTGCCGGTGTCGGCAGTCTTGATGGTGGCGTTGTTAATGCCTACGACGTCTATCCCGGGATATACACCGCCCTTGAAGTAGACGGTAAGGTCGTTGGCGCGGCCGTCGGAGTAGGTGATGGATCCGTCGGGATTGACTGTGCGGCTGTTGACAGCTATTGCGGCGGGATCGACGTAGGCGTGTCTGGCGCTGACAACGAAGTTGTTGGCGGCGGAGGCCACAACGGCCGAGTCATGGTCGAAGTAGATGGCGCCCTCGGGGACGGAGACAATCTTAGTGTATGTGCCCGTCATGCCGTTGTTGTTGAGCAGGGCGTGTGTGACGCTGGAACCGATGACGTTGTTGAAGTCGGCGGTAATCGCCTCGTTGTCGTCTGCGTTGTAGGTGTCAGTAAGCGCTCCGGCCTTGATGATGAATGGCATGCCGGCCGGTATCGTGTCTTTTTCGCTCAGGAGCGTGAGGTGAAGCTCTGTGATGGTGTGGCCGTCTGCGGCTGTCTTGAAGCCGGAGGGCACGAGGGCGTGTATCTCCGTGCCTTCTTCTACGGCCGAAGGAGCAGCGAAGGATGTATAAGGATTAACCCACGGTGTGAGCGTACCCTTGTCGAACGCTACCTGTTCGCTGAAGTCCGCAGCTACGGGCTCGAGCTTGAATGCGCCGTCGCCGTCTTTCACAGAAACGCCCGAGTGATTGTCGGTGATAGAGTTGTATGTGTTCGGGTCGCCTCCCCAGAAAGCGAAGCGCTGTGTAGCAGATTTTCTCATCTCAAACTGGCCGTCGCCGAGCGGCATGACCTGTATGCAGTCTATACCACCGGGAGTCCAGCCCGTACCGACATTCACTATCTTGTACCAGTGAGCCTTGCCGGTGCTGACAAATCTCCAGCCGAAGGTGCGGCCGCCGGGAGCATGCTTCACGTCCTCGGGCATACCGCCTTGCCAGTAGAAGCAAACGCCGTCCTGCCTGTTGTAAGCTCCTGTGCATATAGGACGACCTGCGGCAAAGAGTGTCTCTGCATCGGTCTCCCTGGAAATATTCTGGTCCTCCACGAGGATAGAATACCATACAGTAGAGTCGGGCTCTATCATCTTGTCGAGCACATCGTTCATGGCCTTGTTGAGAGTAGCGATGAGCTGAGCTTTCTCCGTGGCGCTGACATCTTCGTGAAGAGCTTTGTCGATGGCGTCGCCGGTAGTGGCGTTGTAATCGTCTATAGCCTCCTGCGGGAAGGTGAACGGGGTGTCGCCCTCGGAGAGTTTGCCGCCCAGATCCTGAGCATCGGCGATGGCCTTCTTAAGCAGCGAGTCGCTGTAGGCTGTGTTGCTGAAGGCGTCGATGGCGTCGAGCATGGCCTGCACGTCGCCGGCGGTCGCCTTGCCTCCCTTGAGCGCGGTCTCGGCCTGGTCTGCTGCGGCGCTAAGAGTCTTGACAGCCTCCTTGAGCTCCTCCGGTATCGTGTCCTTGATCGTCATAGAGGCGGGGTAGAGATTGTATGTCGGCAGTACAAAATACGGATGACCGAAGCCTTCGTAGTCGCCGTAGTTGGTATTCACGGCCATCACAGTCCAGCGCAGGTATTTGTATCCGCCTGCGTTTACTATCGGCTCGGAGGTGAAGAAGGCGGCGTCGCTGTCAGGAGTATAATCGCCATAGACGTGCTGTGTGCCGATATAGGTCCAGCCTCCGTTGAGAGAGTCTGCCACAGAGAGATCTATGACTGTAGGCATGCAACCTCCTGCATCGGTGGTACGGCGGCGGAATCTGACAAGGAATGTGTCGGGCAGCCCCTCCGGGATGTTGATGCGGATATAGTGGTAGTCGGACACAGGCTTTTTGGAGCGCCATGCTGTGTGCAATATGGTGCTTATATCGTCGTCGAGCAGGTTGTCCATTTTTATGTCCGCGCTGTTGGGCGCGTTGCAGAACAGCTCAGAGGCGTCGGTGATAATCGGTTTATCGAAGTCGGCTGTGTAATCGCTCTGCTTTACTATGAGTGATTTTGCCTTGCATACGGCCAGGCGGAGCGAGTCGTCGACCCTTGTCTGCGCCTGAACCTTTAGAATGGAGTCTACCAGAGCATCAGGAATGGGATGCAGGAACCATTTGTATTTGGTACCAACATAGGTGGAAGCATCATGGTTTACAGGGCTCGAGTAATACCAGTTGTTGGGCATGCCATAGCTGTCGCTGAGATAGAAACTGCCATCCGTGCGGTCAGCAAGCGTAATGATCTGCTCCACTACAGGCTGGTCCTCTGCGCTTACCCTGCTGCCGTAGCCACCGCCTGCATATTTGCCGTTGCCCACATTCTGCATCAGGAAATGGTCTTTGCCGCCAGTTCCTTCTGTGATTTTCCAAATGTTGTACGGGTTGGTGACGTTCCAGTCGCCCAGATGCAGATAACCGTCATTCTCCCCGAAGCACAAGCCTGTGGCGCCGCCATAAGTGCGTATAGCGTAGTAGCCCGGAGTAATGGCATTAAAGCCCAGAGAGTCTACCGTGTGAATCATTTCAACGAGCCTCTCGTACTGGGCTTTGTATTCCTCCACGGCCGAAGCGTCGAAGCCTTTGTTCAGCAGGTTCAGAGCATTCTCTTTCTCGCTCAGGAGCTCCCTGAACAGAGCCTCGCTGGTCTGTCCCGGTTCATTTCCTAACATAACATTTTCGTTAATCGAACTGCAAAGGGCGCGGATACGGTCGTATTCGACGTAGGTGGCGGCGGTATCCTTGTCGGCCTCGGTGACCGGGATGATGTACCAGGCGCATTCGCCGTTCAGGCCGGAGTACCAATTATAGACCTCTCCGTAAGTGTTGGTGTCGCTGCCGTTATTTGCGTAGCCCACCTGCAGGGTGTAGGTGTCGCTCGTAGCGTGGATCTTGTGCTGACCGTTCGGCGCCAGAGCCTCTATCACCTGCTCCATCATCGGAGTATCACTCAGCATGGCAGGCGTCCACTCCGTCGGCGAGCCACATTTGTAGACATATTTGCCGGTGAACTCGTTTTTGATATAATAGTTGCCGTCTTCCTGCTTGCTGAAATTCCACATAAACTTGTTTCTCTTCTCAAGAATGGTCCAGCCATAGCGGTGCTCAAAGTCGGAAGAGGCTGCGACGGGCTTCTCAAGCGGCGCGTACCAGCCCATGAGCGGTTTGCCGGTCGATTTAAACTTGTCGTAGGCGCTTACCACATAGTAGAGGCCGTCGTTCAGCGGTACGAGCGAAGCGTCCAGAGCCTGCTTGGCCGCCGTGAGTTTCTCGGCCTCTGCTGCCTTCTCTTCTCCGGTAGCCGTGCCGGCGTCTACCATATTCTGCGCCTCGAGATAAACGTCATAATAGGTATTGTAGGCCGTGGTGTCCGTCACCTGACCTACGTAAGAGCCCAGCTGATAGCTGTCGGGCGACGAATAGCTCTCCAGCAGGGCGCTGAGCGGCATGGTGTCGTAGTGCTTGCACGGGTAGAGCTGGAATTCGCCGATGACAAAGTAGCAGTGGCCGTAGGCATCGGTGTTGCCGTAATTGGTGTTTACAGCCAGGCATTCCCACTTGAGGTACTTGTAGCCCTCGCAGCCCGTAATGGCGTCTTTGAGCGTGTAGGTGGTGCCGTCGGTCGAGAAGTCGCCGGCCTCCTTGCTCACCGTGTCGAGCGGTACCCAGCCGGCGTCGGGGTCATTGGATACCAGGACGGCTATCTTGGTGGGCTGGCAGCCTCCGCCGTCGCTGTTGCGCACGGAGAAGGTGAAGATAAGGCGCTCCGGCAGTCCGTCGGGATACGAGATGCGGAGATAATGATTCTCCTTGATGGGGCGCGGCTCAATTGTCTCTCCTGAATAGCCGTTAAAGAAGGTATGGCAATAGGAATAGAGATTGCCGTCGATAAGGTTGGACGGAGGATTCCCCTTGATTGCCATCGGGCTGTAGAGCTGCGAGGCATCGGTGACGAGCGGCTGGTCATAGAGCGGCTCGTCGTAGCCCGAACTCTGCGCGTAAGCTCCTCCTCCGGTCAACGGGAGCCATGGAAGCATCCCGAGGAGCATCTTGGGGATAAAATCTGAGATTTTCATAGATACTGAGATTAATTAGTGAAACATATTTTTGTTGATCGAATTCGTGCGATTTATCTTGGTGACGATTTTTATTTAGAGTTCATGGCGTAATTGACGCGAATGTGTATCGTTCTTCTGCAAGTTTACAACATTCTTTTACTACGGAAAAGAAAAATGTTAAAGTTTTCACCCTCCCCTGTTAATACTAACAAAGATTACGTGTTTAAGCCCACTAATTAGTGCTTTGTTAACACATTTTCCGTTTTTTGAGGCGTAAAAAGGAGAATTCGCGTTGCGGGCATGGCTCTTGGGATCTGCTAACATGCTGCTCGCGTGCTGTATCTGGCTACGGTTCGAATGCTGCCAGCGCCGCCGTTCCGACACGTCTGAAAGAAGGGATTCCTGGCCCGCAGAATGGCGGAGATGGAAGGCTGTTTTGGGGCCTTTGTAAGTGTTTGTAAATCAGTGCCTGCGGAAGGCCAAAACTACATTTGAGACGAGTAAAACTACCTCAAATGTAATTTCACTCATGTCCTATGTGAGTATCCGCACATGCGGAAGCGTTTTTTGAAGTGTGGGGAATGCCTTTCCATACAAGTGGGAAAAGCGTACTCGTTTCGGACGGCGAAGATAAATCGAGGGGGCAGGTGAGTGAGGGCATGTATAAGGGCAAGTCCTGTCCGGCCTTGGACGAAGTCAGATGGAAATCCGGAAAGCGCTGTAAGGCTTTGCGCGGGAAATAGCCGGGAGGGCCGCTGCAGCGGTCGCTCACATGCGTCTCTTCGCTCTTATCCGGGCTGCGCTGTAGCGGCCCTGCTTCTGAAATCCCCGCATTCACCGGTGATTCGGGCTTATAAACGCAGTACGCGGTGCGGGATTATGATTCCGCACCGCGTACCTGACTGCGGGCCAAAGGCCCGATGAATCCGCGAATAACTATTTCACGATATACTTCTCTCCTCCGATGACGTAAACGCCCTTCGGGAGGCCCTTGAATGCGTTGCTGCGCTTCACGCCCTGGCGAAGCAGGATGCCGTCGGTCGAGTAGACGTCCACGATCTCATCGCCGCTGAACATGGTGGGCGAGGTGATGCTGTTGACGAGGCCGCTGCCGCTGATCTCCACGGTAAGGTCGACGGGGTAGCCGGCGAGGTTGGCGATGTGAGCGGCTTTGACATATCCGGTACGGGCGTTGACAATGTTGGAGACGGTCACGGGCACCACCTTCATGCCGCTGAAGTAGCCGCAGGTGTCGTTGGAGATGAGCGCGCTGACGAGCGTCCCCACGAGGCCGTTGTCGGCAAGGCCCTCATTGGTCACATCGCCTCCGTAGGCGGGATTGGTCAGGATCGGGAGGTATGAACCGCTGGCGGCGGTGCCGAGGTAGACGAGAGGATAGCCTGCTGGCACGCTGCCATCGGTGTACTCGGACAGGTCGATGGAGATGGTTTTGCCGTTTTCATCGAGCTTTGAGCCCACGATGCGGTAGAATTTGACGGTGTTGCCCTCGGTGCTGGCGGGCACTGCGCTCTGCTCGTACGGGAGCGTGAGCACGCCCAGACTGCCGGAGGCGATGCTTATCGAGTCGCGTGTCGGCTGTTTGCCGGCCGTGACGATAGTCCAGGCGGTGGGGATGTCCTTGCCGATGATGGAGTCGGAGGTGAGGGATACCTTCTTCCTCAGCCTCTCAGCCGTGAGTACGCCGTCCTTTTTGAGGTTGGTGAGCCTCCATTGCCCGGCGGCGATCGGTGCGAGGGAGTAGGGCACGGGGCTCTCGCCCATCTTGACCTGCGTGCTGGAGCTTCCCGTGCTGCCGAGGTACCATCCCGTGCCGGCGTTCTGCAGGGCGTAGGCCGTGTCGCCGAGGTTGACGAACCGCCACAGGGTGCGCATGTTGTGGAGCTCTGCCTCCGGAACATCGTCGTAGATTATGCCTGCGGTCTTGGCGTTGCTCTGCGGCGCGAGGCATTTGCCGCCGGGCACTGTGCCGTCGGTAATGGTCGTGTCGGCGGAGAGGATGACATACCACGCGTCCTCAGAGGGCTTGATCATGTGAACGACAGCGCTGCTTACGGCCTTGTCGAGGACGTCGCTCAGCGAGTCGAGAGTGGCGAGGGTGTATTTGTAGAACGGCCGCATCGCGATGGCCTTGTCATAGGCGCTCTGCAGGGCGGAGTGGATGTCCGCAGGCAGATTGCCCACCTCTGTGCCCACGGGACTTGTGGCGAGGAGCTCGGCCGCCTCGCTGAGCGACCGGTTGAGCTTCGTGCTGTCCGGCCAGAGCGCTGCGAGGGCGGTGTAGGCGGTGGAGAGCGTGTCGATGTCGTGCTGCGTGATGGAGTAGAGGGAGAGCACCGTGTCGCGCGCTACGAGCGAGGAAACGGCGCTTATGACGGGCTTCAGCTGAGCGTTGTAAGCGGGCGAAGCCGGGTCAATGTTGCCGCTTGCGTCCTTCACCTCGGCCACGGCGAGCTTGGCTACCGCGAGAGAGATGAGCGAGTCGAGCGGCTGCTTGTATTTACGGATGAAATAGTCGTTTGCGCTCATGAGGCGCCATGCTCCTGCGCCGCCGGCGGCCTGCACTTTCTCGCCCGTTATGACGTAGCTGTAGGAAGAGTTGCGCTGCGCCAGCGGGAATTCGTATGCCGTGTCGTAGATGGCCACCTGGCCGTTGTGAGTGAGGTAGCGGAATATCTGCTCCGTGGCCTTGTAATTGGTTACGCGGGCCGTCTGATTGATCTTATTGCTCACGGGGCGTGTGATGTACTTGCCCAGGTTGACGTTGCGGATGTTGTAGCCGTTCTTTCCCTTGCTTACCATCCACATATACTCGGTATTGTCCCTGTCGAGGTCGCCCATTCTGATCATCGTGGACGTGGCGCCCGTGATGTACATGGCGCGCTCTGAGCTGTTCTCCGCGCTGGCGTTGACGATGTAGTAGCAGCCATCGGTGACAGGCACGACGGGAGCGTTGAGGAGCGAGTCGCGGGCAGCCTCAAGAGTGGTGCGCAGCGCCTTGTAGGCGTCGTCCTCCAGAGCGTCGCCGGCCTGATTATAAGCATTCTCGAGGGCGTTGGTGTATGCGTTTACCTTATTGGAGTCGGCCACCATGCCGGGATCAGTGCCGTAGGCGTATTTCTCTGAGAGGCTGTCGGCGATGCACTGGTTGATGATGTCTATGAGTTTGTCCTTCTCGCTCTCGGTGTAGGAGCCGTTGCGATGCCAGATGTAGCGGTAGTTGAAGCGGCGGTTGGGCGCGGCGTCGCCGGCGGTCGAGATGCCGGTGAAGGAGGCGAAGTCGCGCGGATGGTCCACCCACTTGAAGTCGAATGTAATATCGTCGCCGCTCAGTCCGAGGTCAGCCTTTGCCACGGCCACGATGAGCGTATTGCCGCTGATGGCGATGCGGGCCGAGGAGGTCTGCTTCCAGTCGGCTGTGTCGGTCGTGCAGCTCATCACCTCGGAGGAAACGGCGGAGTCGACCTTCTTATTGATCACGTAGTCGTAGCCGTTCCATCCGGTGGAGTGATCCTTGTCGGCGTCGATAAAGAGGAGCATCCATCCGTTGCCCGTGTAGCCGCTCAGGGCGTCGGCCGTCTCGACGCGGAAATAGACGCTGTCCTCGCCCATGGCTACCTTGGTGCGGACGATGTCGTTGCGGCCCAGATTGTCGGTATAGTGCAGGCCGCCGTAGCCGTCGAAGTCGCGGTGGGTGATGTCTGCGCGCGTGTCGCGGTATTCAACCGTCTGCTTGTTCCATGCGGCCGTGTCGCCCTTGGCTACGCCGGCGTCGGCAATGCCGTAGTTCTCCGGAATGGCGCGCGCGCCCTTGTATTTGCGGATGTTGGAGGCCATCTGCATGTAGTAATTGTCCGAGTAGGTGCCTTTGGCAGGGCCTATGGTGCGGTTGAACTCGGCGTTGTACTGGTCCACGAAGAACAGGCCGTTGTTGTAGCGCCGCATGAAGGGGTTGACAAGGTTGCCGCTGAACTTCATGGCCGTCCACTCGTTCCAGTCGTTGAGGTAGATGAACTGCGGATTGACCGAGAGCGCTTCGTCCCAGCGGTCCTGGAAGTAAATGCCCCAGGCAGTGGGGTCGTCCACCACCTTGCCGGCCTGCTTCACGTACGTGGGCACAGGCATGTCGTGCTCGTCCAGTTCCGGTTCGCCGCCTGTGCGTGTCCAGCATTTGCCGACCAGCGAATTGGCGTGCTGGGCGGGCGTTACGGGGAATTCCTCGAGGGCCCCGTTGTGCCTGGAGGTCATATCCTTGGCCGTAAATCCGGAAAGATCCTGCAGGCTTAGGCCGAATGACCAGTTGTCCTCGGTGCCGACGAAGCGCTTCCCGTTCCAGTAGTTGTAGCCGAACCACATGTTGCGCATCGTGAAGTAGTTCTTGATGTAGCCCGGGTAGTCGGTGAGATACTGGGTGGTGTAGAGCGGGTCGCCGTAGTGGGGATTGCTCTTGTTGCTCACTGCGCCGGCGTCGTAAAGGTAGTTGTTGATCGCCTGATTGCTGCCGCCGGCGTCCACGTGGGGCGTCATGTTGGTGAGGATAAGCGGTTTGCCGTACCAGTAGAACCAGAGGTCCTTGTACTTGTTCAGCTCGTAGATCTTGGCGTAGATCTCCTGCACACGGGCCACGGGCTGCGTGTTGAAGCACCACCAGCAGACCTTCGGTACCCTGTTGCCCTCGGCCTTCATAGCCTCGAGCTCCTCGAAGAGCGCCGTCCACTGATCCCAGTAGCACACGCCGTTGGTGCAGTCGAGGATGAGCACATCCACACCCGCGTCGGCGAGCATGGAGATGTCGCGGCGTATCACATACTTGTCCGAGGAGAGGAAATAGCCCGACTCCGGCTCTCCCCAGTGGTAGTAATAATTGCTCTGCGTGTTCCAGAGCGAGTTGTCATTGTCCATGCGGGCCGTCGGGTCCTGATTCAGGATCTTGTTGACATCGCCGTTGAGGGGTGAGTTGAAGTTGTGGAAATATTGCTCGTGCCAGGTGACATAGAAGATGCCCACGGCGCAACAGACGCCGCGCGGCGCAGGTGCAGTAAGGCCTTAGTAGAGCAGCAGGCCCGCGATGCCGGCGAGCACTATCATCCGGATGGGATTGATCTTGAAATACCACGTCCCGATGAAGGCCATGACGAATAGGTAAACGCTGATGTAGAACTGCCACGGGTTGACCTCCGGCGCCGAAAAGTTTTCCCTCGTCATGAGCAGCAGGGCGGCAGCGGCGATAAGGCCCACGATGGCGGGGCGGAGGAGCGAGAACATGGTCTCCACGATCTCTGTGTCGCGATATTTGATGATGAGCTTCGTGACGGTGAGCATCAGGATGAACGAGGGCAGGACGACGGCCACGGTGGCCATCAGACTGCCGAGGATGCCCACTGCCGGCGAGTAGCCCGCGTTGACCAGCGCCGTGTAGCCCACGTAGGTGGCCGAGTTGATGCCGATGGGGCCGGGAGTCATCTGACTGATGGCCACGATGTCGGTAAACTGGGACGTGGTGAGCCATCCGTAGCGCGTCACCACCTCGCCCTGGATGAGCGACAGCATGGCGTAGCCTCCGCCGAAGCCGAAGAGCCCTATCTTGAAGAATGTGTAGAAGAGTAGCAGGAATATCATGGCGCGGTGGGTTTATTCCTGAGGCTTGATGAAGCGCGCGTAGATAAATCCGCACACGCAGATGGTGAGGATGATGTAGACGGGCGAGACCTTGAAGATCCATATCAGCATCACAGCGCCCAGCGGTATCCACACATTGGAGAGAGTGATGCCCGCCGTGCGTGCCAGACGGATGCAGGGCGCTGCGATGAGCGCCACCACAGCCGGGCGGATGCCCTTGAAGATGGCCTCCACGATGGCATTGTTCTCAAACTGCTGGAAGAACAGCGCTATCAGGAGAATGATGACGAACGAGGGGAGCGCTGTGCCCACTGCGCAGGCTATGGCCCCGCCCATCTTGCGCAGGCGGTAACCGATGTTGATGCTCATGTTGATGGCGAACACGCCCGGCACGGTCTGCGAGACGGCCAGCAGGTCCAGAAAGTCCTCCTTGCCCAGCCACTTGTGCTTGTCCACTACCTCCGCCTCAATGAGCGGGATCATGGCGTAGCCGCCGCCGATGGTGAACAAGCCGATGCGGAAAAACGTCGTGAAGAAGGTCCAGAGCCTTATGCCCTTGCCGTTGTTATTCTCTGAGTCCATTGCAGTGGCAAAATTACTGCTTTTTGACGAAGTATCAGTCACATTGGCGCAAAGAGTGGTCCAAAATAGCGCAATGTTGCACAGAATGCCCGCCGCCCTTGCCATCGCTCCCCGAAGCGCGCCTCGTTTTTGGCGGGTTAGGCCGCTGCGCGCGGCCCGCCAAGATTGCTTCGGGCAAAGTCTTATCGCACGTTTCGCCGCACACATTCTTATGCGGCGGCTGGTGGCCGCTGCCCTCAGCGGCCAAGAGCGAGCCAGAAGAATGTATTGAGCGGTTAAG
>OMUV01000062.1 GCA_900314335.1 uncultured Prevotellaceae bacterium
GAGCCGTTTAAAACGACGGCCCTGCCGGTTCTCATCAATGCCGAATCTATCCTCCTGCCTGCAAGATGAATCACAGTCCGATTTTACATGATTTCCGCGGATACGGAATTGCATAAAACGGGAATCATCCGTCTCGCGAGCACTACCGTTAGCACACATCTGAAAAACCGTTCCGCATGCAATAAACCTCACAAGGCACCTGAGGAAGATTACATTTGAGATGTTTCAAAACGTCTCAAATGTAATCTTAGCCTTCTGGAGGCATTGAATTTCAAATACTTACACAGGGCCCAAACAGGCCTTTCCAAAAGAAATATCATTAGACCCCTACACGCGTATATTCCGGGCCGCCGTTCACCTTTTGCATCAAGGCATTTCCTTTGTCCCATACAGCATTTGATCTATCATAATCGTCCTCCGCTACGGGCCGCGGGAGCTTTCTCATGACATACACCGGAGGCAACAAAAAAGGCCGCCGTGCGGCAGCCTGAAATGTCATTGATGCTGACGCAGGGACGCTGCCCCTCACAGCCTTAAAGGTCGGGATATTGCTCCTTAGAGACGAGCGACTCGGCGTAATCGTAGTAGCTGCCGAGGTCGAGCGTGGGCGGGAAAAGCGAACTGAACACCGCTTTCGTGCGCTCGGGCTCGCGCTTTACGGCCTCCTTGAGATAGCGCAGGAACTCGTCGCCCTTGTGCTCAAAATAGAACGTCGCAGAGCGGAACGGGAGGAAGGCGGACTTATAGCGCGGATAGGTCTTCTCGATCTCGTCCATCACCTTGATGATCAGATCCAGACGGTGCGCATTGAAGAGCGTGAAGAAGAGCGGGTCAAGCTGCATGTGCGCGCCTGCAATGAGTTCCGCCACCCTGAGGGTGGGACGCGCGAGGCGCACCTTCTTGCCCTCCTTGAGGTCTATGGACAGTTTTCTGAACGCGTAGGCCCATTCGGGCAGCCCCTGCTCCTTGGCGAGCTCCAGATAGTGGCGCGCCGTGCGGTAATCATCGATTGCCCAGTAGACCGTGCTGAGGAGCTCATAGATCTCCATATTTTTTACGCTGCGGTTGTCGGAATACTTGAGGGCGTAGGCCAGCTGGACAAGCGCCTCCTCGTATTTGTCCATGCAGATGAGCACGTGGGCGTAGTCGAAATAGGCGTGAGGGTTCTTGTCGTCGACAGCTATGTAGCGCGCGTAGAAGTCGGCCGCTTTCTCGTTTTCCTTAAGGTTGGTATATACTTCTCCTCCGAGGATAAGGGCTTCGGGGTCGTTGGGCGCGATGTCGATGGCGTAGGTCACGCTCTCTATGGCGTCGGTGTAGCGGCCGCTCTGACAGTAGAGCTTGGTCAGGCCGTTCCAGTAATGCACATTGTAGGGGTCGCGGTCTATGAGGCGCTGCTCCGTCGCGATGGCGGCGGGGAAGTCGCCCATCTGGCGCTGGAGCTCGGCCTGCACCTCGAGGACGCGTGTGTTATCCTTCTGGCGCTCGGGCAGCATGTCTATCCACTGCGGGACACCACGCGTTTCGTTGTGCTCCAGCATGTCCCACGCCATCTGGCAGAACATATCAAGGGCGTCGCCTTTCTGATAGAAATAAGCCTTGGAATAGTATGAGACGGCATCGGCCACTTTGTCCTCCTCGAGCGAGAAGAGCCCGTAGTAATACATCACCTCCGGATCGCGCGTGTTCCTGAGCGAGGACAATATTTTCCAGGCCTCTTCGCGCTTTCCTTCGTAGAAATAGATCTCCGCGCGCATCAGGACGGCGTTCCGGCTCGATGGATGGAGCTGGAGCACATAGTCTATGCACTGCAGGGCATCATCGGGGCGCGACATGTCGTTGTAGTAGTAGTCTGCCACATCAAGCAGGTCCTCCTCGTCGAAGTACTCTTTCGTACCCGTGAGGAGCATGCTCTCATATCGCTCTACACTCTCGATTATGCTGCGGTCTATGTCGTTGTTCTCTTTTCCGGATTTTGTCATTTACCTTTTCCCTTCCAGTTATCCTTGAGGCTGACAGTACGATTGAAGACAGGCAAAGCCTCCGTACTGTCCGGATCCTTGATAAAGTAGCCTGTGCGCTGAAACTGCAGGTATTCGCCTACCGGGCGTGCGGCTGCGAACGGCTCCACATAGCATTCGGTCAGCACCTTCTTGGAGTCGGGATTGAGCAGTTCGCGGAAGTCTCTCTCGTCGGAGGAAGGATCCTCGACGGAGAACAGATGGTCGTAGATTCTCACCTCTGCCTTCACCGCGTGAGCCCTGCTGAGCCAATGGAGAGTGCCCTTGACTTTGCGGTCGGCGCCGGGCAGGCCGCTGCGTGTCTCGGGGTCGTACTCGCAGTATATCTCCGTGATGTTGCCCGCCTCGTCCTTTTTGCAGCCGGTACACTTCACGATGTAAGCGTTCTTGAGGCGCACCTCCTTGCCTGGGGTCATGCGGAAGAACTTCTTGGGGGCGTCCTCCATAAAGTCCGCTCTCTCGATCCACAGCTCGCGGGAGAATATCACCTCGTGCTTTCCTGCCTCAGGGTCCTCGGGATTGTTGTCCGCCATCATCGTCTCTTCCTGCCCCTCGGGGTAGTTGGTCACGACGAGCTTCACGGGATGGAGCACGGCGCTCACACGGGTAGCCCTCTTGTTGAGGTCCTCGCGGGCCGCGGCCTCGAGCATCGCATAGTCGTTGAGCGCGTCAAACTTGGTATAGCCGATCATCCTGATGAATTTGCGGATAGCCTCGGGCGAATAGCCTCTGCGCCTAAGGCCGCAGATAGTCGGCATGCGTGGGTCGTCCCAGCCGTCCACGAGATGCTCGTTGACGAGGGCCAGGAGCTTGCGCTTGCTCATTACGGTATATGTGAGGTTGAGGCGATTGAATTCGTACTGACGCGGACGGTGGTCGTCGAGATCCTTGCCCTCTTTGAGCAGGTCGATGAAGTAATCGTAGAGCGGACGATGGGGCACGAACTCGAGTGTGCAGATGGAGTGGGTGACGCCCTCGAAGTAATCGCTCTGTCCGTGGGCGAAGTCGTACATCGGGTAGACTCTCCACTTGCGGCCGGTGCGGTGATGCGGCTTGTCGATGATGCGGTAGATCACCGGGTCGCGGAAGTGCATGTTCGGATTGGCCATGTCGATCTTTGCCCTGAGCACCATGGAGCCCTCGGGCACTTCGCCGTTGTTCATCTTGTTGAACAGCTCGAGGCTCTCCTCTGCTGGGCGATCGCGATAGGGGCTGGGCGTGCCGGGCTGTGTGGGTGTGCCTTTCTGCTCGGCTATCTGCTCGCTGGTCTGCTCGTCGACGTAGGCCTTGCCCTCCTTGATGAGCCTCACAGCAAAGTCCCAGAGCTTCTGGAAATAGTCGGACGCATAATATATATGTCCCCATTTGAAGCCAAGCCATTCTATGTCGCGCTTGATGCCCTCCACATACTCGGTATTCTCCTTCTGGGGATTGGTATCATCAAAGCGGAGATTGCAGACACCTCCGAAACGCTCGGCGACACCGAAATCCTCGCAGATAGCCTTGGCATGGCCGATGTGCAGATAGCCGTTGGGCTCGGGCGGGAAGCGCGTCTGCACCCTTCCGTCGTTCTTACCCTCGGCCAGATCATTGGCCACGATTTGCTCTATAAAGTCAAGATTTTTCTTGTTCTCTGTTTCCTTATTATTATCGCACATAACTGATGAATGTTACATCTATTCTCGTTGCGTCTCTCTCTCCTTCGAAACAGGGTCGATATTCTCCTTTTGTCTCTTCTGTTATTGCCCTCGCCTCTGCCCACGCCGCATAGCGCTGTACTCGGGCAGACACCTACACCGCGATAAGCAACGTCATCCCCTGCTTCTCGCTCTCGCTATGGCGCGCAGCCTCATGGCGCTATTTGTGAAACAGCTTGATACGCTGCTCCTCAGAGAGCTTGCATATCATTAGGCGACCGTCTTTCTCGGCTACGATATATCCATCCAGACCCTGCACGACCACCTTCTTGTTTCCGGCGCAGTGGATGATGCAGTTGTTTGTCTCGTAGAGGTCCACATTGCCCACCACGGCGTTGCCGTAGCTGTCGTTGGGTATCTGCTTCTTGAGCGAGCCCCATGTGCCCACGTCGCTCCAGTCGAAGGAAGCCTGATAGACGAATATCTCCTCGGCTTTCTCCATGATGGCATAGTCCACACTTATCGGTTCGAGCCCCGCATAGACTGCGTCGACGTGCTCCTGCTCCGCATCTGTGCCGAAGTAGGGGCTCAGGGCCTCAAACTTGCGCGCCATCTCGGGCTGATATACCCGGAAGGCATTGACCACCGTCTGTACGCTCCACACGAATATGCCGGCGTTCCAGAAATAATTGTTCTTGGCGACATACTGCCTAGCCAGCTCGAGGTCGGGCTTCTCCCTGAACGAATCGACACGGAATATGTTCTTCTCTCTCGAGGACGAGAAACTCAGGTCTGCCTCAATGTATCCGTAGCCTGTCTCCGGACGCGTAGGACGTATGCCAAGCGTTACGATTGAGTCGGTCTCGGCCGTGAAGGCCATGCACTCCCTGATAGACCTCTTGAAGAGCTTCACATCCCTCACGACATGGTCGCTGGGCGTAATGACAATATTGGCGCGCGGGTTGGCATTCTTTATCCGCCAGCACACGTAAGCGATGCACGGCGCCGTATTACGGCGGCAGGGCTCGAGGAGAATATTGCCGATAGGGATCTCCGGGAGCTGCTCATGCACCTTGGCCTGATAGGCTTTGGAGGTGACCACCCATACATTCTCTGCCGGACAAAGGCCGCCGAAGCGGTCGTAAGTCATCTGTATAAGGGTGCGGCCCGTCCCGAGCACATCGATAAACTGCTTGGGGTTGTCTTCTGTACTCATCGGCCAGAAGCGGCTTCCGGCGCCGCCGGCCATTATCACCAGATGATTATTGTCCATAGGGGGGTAGTCGTTAATGGGATTCTGTTACTTCCGCTCCTGCATATCGCCCTCTACATAGAGGCGCACAAGCGGCGTACGCGCATTGGTACGCAGAGTGATGGTCTTTTTGAAGGCGCCGGGGAACTTGCCCAGGCCATTGTATGTCACGTTCACCTTGCCGGTCTTGCCGGGAGCCACGGGCTCCTTGGTATAGGTAGACACCGTGCAGCCGCAGGAAGTGACGGCCTGATTGATAATCAGAGGCATATTGCCAGTGTTGGTAAAGGTAAACGTATGGGTCTGCTTGCCGGCGTCGGAGTAGAATTTGCCGAAGTCGAAAGAAGTAGCATCAAACTTGATATCTGCGTATTTGTCCTGCGCATTGGCTGCGAGGGTGAACAATACTGCTACGAAACAAAAAAGAATTTTCTTCATAATTTCTTATTTAGATGTCTGCAAATATACGAATTATTCCGCACAGACTGCATGGCAGGGCGGATAAATACTCATGTTATGAATAAATCTGGGCCGGTATCGTAAGGAAAGCATTCTTCATACGCCTGGCTTGACAGACAGACATACATATTAATATATTACCGTCCGGTAATCTTTCTGGGGAAGGGACAGGATTTATCCTTCAGTAGAATTTGCCATTCTGCGGTAAACCGAGCCTTACATACTTGCACGGGATCGGGAAAATGCTTTAAGGTGTCAGCGGCGTCCCCCACGACGCTACCATTGGACGCGTAAACGATGGATATTTCCTCCTACGGAATACTCTTTTCCGCACATCAATAAAATCCTCCCGCTTGCTATGATCCTCACAAGGCACCTGAGGAAAACTACATTTGAGATGTTTTAAAACGTCTCAAATGTAATTTCGCCCTTTGGGGGACACTGAAAATCATATAGTTACAAGGGGTCAAAAACTACCCTTTCGGGCGCCGGAAATATGGGCGAAGAGATCGTTGTATGCAGGCGGCAGAATAACGCGCAAAAGATACAGACGGAGTAGTGCAGCCGGCAACTGAAAATGCGGCTCACGGATTGCTCCGTAAGCCGCACCTGTTTCTTATTAGTATTAACTACTACGTTATATTAGAAGTTGTAGTAGAGGCCGAACTGGAGATTGTTGCCATTAGCCTTGAAGCCAAAGCCCTTCTCGCCGAAAGCTCCTGCGGGTACATCCGTATCTTCGTCAGCTACCTTCACGTCATCATTGTCACGATAACCGAAGAAGCCGAAGTGAGCTATAAAGGATAGCTTGCTTGTAAGGTCTACTTTCACACCGGGCTTTACACCTACTTCCCAGCTGTTATATGAATCAGAGCTGTGACCTTCATACTTAGCCTTGCTCGTTGCAAAGCCAAAGCCACCATCGAGGAAGAGACTTACATTGTCGAACTTCACGAAGGTATAACGTGCATAGGGAGCTACCACGAAAGAGTTAACCTTAATACCATCTAAATACTGATAATCATAGCCTAATGTTGTACC
>OMUV01000102.1 GCA_900314335.1 uncultured Prevotellaceae bacterium
TTGTCGAGCATGATGCGGTTGTTGCCCTTGAAGAAGTCCTTGCCGTTGAGCGTCAGATAGTCCACCTTGCGGCCGTTCATGTAGATCTCTCCGTCGTCACGCAGTTCGCAGCCCGGTACATTCTTCACCAGCGACTCGAGCATCGAGCCCTCGGTCAGTTTGAACGCCCTCGCGTCGACCTCTATCGTGTCGCCTTTGTAGCAGAGCTTCACGCGTGTGGCCTTCACTTTGACCTCGCCGAGGTTCACGCCCTGGTCGGCAAATGTGCGCTTGAGCAGCATGTCGGTGAACCGGTATGAGTTGAGGCGCGCCGGGTTCTTCATCTCGACCACCATCTCGCCCGTCTCATAGTCAGGATGCTCCACGCGAATGCGGAAAGTGGCCCTGCGCCGCGGCACAGTCACTCCCCAGAGCTGCGCATCATGGCTTCCATTGCCCGGCATCGTGCGCACAGTGTCGATGACCTGCCCGTCGGCGGTCATGATGGTCACGAGCGCGTTGCGGACGCCGTATTTGGTAAAGGAATCCTTGACAAATTGGTTGATGAAGATGCTGTCCCGCTCCGAAGCCGACATCGCGGCCGGCAGCAGCAGGAGGAGTGAGAGGAGTAATAATCTCGCTGATTTCATCGTATCTCTTCTGAAGTCCTGTGATAAGGTGATGGTTTCTTGCGTCCGGTGTCAGCGGTGAGAGGCCCTCGGCCGCGCGCCGCATGACGGTGCTAAGTTAGGGATTTATTATCGCAAATATACGATTAGTAGTTTTTTTTTACAATTCACTGCGCATTTGCTCACAAATGTGCTTTGCCGGCGACCAAATGCGCCCTGCGATGGCCGCTGTCCGCCGCATTGTTTCCCGCTATTGCGCCTTCGCCGGAGTTTTTCATGTGTAAAAATTCCCCTCGTTCACACCATCCTGAAAATGCTCCCCCTTGCGCGGAGAGACGCTCCCGTTTGCGCAGAAACCGTTATCGCTTGCCCGAAAAACTATTCCGCATGTGCGAAAAACGCTTCCGCATATGTGGCTACTCACAAAGGACATGAGTGAAATTACATTTGAGATAGTTCAAAACGTCTCAAACATAGTTTTACCCCTCTGCGGGACGCTTTTCCCGGGGTGCAATCATATGAGAAAATGCAAAGATTCCCACGAATCCGTCTTTTATAAAAGAAATTTCCAATGATTTCCACGAATTCATCTTCTATAAAAGAAATTCTTTGCATATTTGCATAGTTCATCCATTATAAAAGATATGACAAATATCATCAGGCAACCTTATCTCGACAAGATTGAGCAGGCATTTGGCAAGGACATCATCATTGTTCTCACAGGGCAGAGGCGTATCGGCAAGAGTTATCTCCTCCGCCAGCTGAGGGAGCAGAAAGCGCAGGACCCTTCCAATAACGTCATCTTTGTGGATAAGGAGAAAAAGGAATATGATGACATCCGGGACTACCGCGACCTGAATCGCTACATCGATGAGCACCGCGTCGCGGGCAAGGTCAACTATATCCTGATCGATGAGATACAGGACATTGCCGAGTTTGAGCGCACGGTGCGCAGCTATCGCGAGGAGCCCGACACGGAGATAGTCATCACGGGCTCCAACAGTATGATGCTGAGCGGCGAACTGGCCACGCTCATAGGCGGCCGCTACAGGGAGATCTACGTCCAGGCGCTGAGCTATGAGGAGTTTCTCACGTTCCACGGGCTGACGGACGGTGACGACAGCCTGGCCTTGTACATCAACTTCGGCGGGCTGCCCGGGCTGCAGAAGACAGGGCTCGACGAGAATGATGTCCGCGAGTATCAGCAGGATGTGCTCAGCACGGTGCTGCTCAAGGATGTCATCATGCGCAATAAAATCCGCAATCCTGTGTTTCTGGAGAATCTGACAAGCTTTCTGGCCGACAACACGGGGAAGATAATCTCCGCCAACAGCATCTCAAAATATATGCGCGGGCTGGGACAGAGCATCACCTCCACGGCGGTCATCAACTATCTCAGGGCGCTCAGCGAGTCATACGTCATTCACCGTGTCAACCGCTATGACATACATGGGAAACGCCTCTTTGACAGCAATGCCAAGTACTACTTTGAGGACCACGGCATACGCAACTGTCTGGGAGGCGGACGCCGGGAAGGCGACATCGAGAAGGTGATGGAAAATGTGGTGTACAATGAGCTCGTGCGCCGGGGCTATGATGTCTGTGTCGGGCAGTTGCAGGCCGCCGAGATAGATTTTGTCTGCTCCAGGCCTTCCGGTCAGCGGGTATATGTACAGGTGGCTTACATCATAGCGGACGAGGGGACACGGGAGCGGGAATTCGGCAACCTGCGCGCTATCAATGATAATTATCCCAAATATGTCATCTCTATGACGCCGCTTGTGACACGAAACGACGATGAAGGCATCATACACCTCAATCTGAGGAAATTTCTGAAAGAGGGATTGAACTGAATTTCTTATCCTGAGTCGGCCCTTCAGGCTGTCGCAATTTTCCTTCCCTGCGCGGGGTCAGTAATTGTAGAGGCCCACTTCCGAGAGAACGGGATCGGTGCGGCTCGCCGTGATGACGAGGCGGAAGTCGCGGGCCGTCACGGCGGGGAAGCGGATGATGCGCTTGTAGCCCACCGTCGTGCCGCGCGCTATGCTGCGCCATGAGCCGTCGGCGTCCTTCGCCTCCAGTCGGAACTCCTCGATGTGCTGCCCCTTGCGGATGTCCTCCTGGAGCATGAGCAGGCTCGCCGTCACCGCCGCGGGCGTAGTGAAACTGATGACCGCTTCCCCGCCGCCCATCGCGGGCGAGAAACTGCTCTTGTAGCGGCCGTCTGTGAGGCTTCGCCCCTTGCCGAGGCCCGGGCCAGTCACCACGCGCGCACCGCGGAGCAGACTGCGGCGGAAGACAGAGTCGCGCAGCGCGGCAAAGCCCCGCAGATGACGGATGTCCACGTCGGAGAGACGGCCGCGCGTGTCGGGCGGCACATTGAGCAGCAGTACGCCGTTGCACCCCACGGAGGTGAAATAGATGTCCAGGAGCTGCGCGGGCGTCTTGGAGGCGGCGTCGTCCTGGCGGTGATAAAACCATCCCGGGCGTATGGACACGTCGGTCTCGGCGGGGTACCATACGAGCGTGTGGGCTTTCATTATCTTGTCTCTCCCGCCTATATCCTCGCCTCTTATGTCTCCCACCGGCGCGGTGAGCACCTCCTGCTGCGAGTCGCGCGCTATGTCGTCCGGCGAGAAGCGGTCAATGGGCACGACGCTCCATTCCGTCTCCCTGCCGCGGCCGCTCTCTGTGCCCACCCAGCGCACATCGGGCCCCATCACGGCTATCACGGCGTCGGGCTGCAGGCTGCGGATGACCTGATACCAGCGCACGAAGTCGTAGCGCTGCTTCTTGCCGTTCGGCCCCTCGCCGCACGCGCCGTCAAACCATACCTCACTCACCTTGCCGTAGTTCGTAAGGAGTTCCCTTAGTTGCGCTACGAAGAAGTCGTTGTACGCCTCTGTGCCGTATAGCGGCGAGTGGCGGTCCCAGGGCGAGAGATAGACACCGAAGCCCACGCCCTCCTTGTGGCAGGCGTCGCTCACCTCCCTCACCACGTCGCCCTTGCCGCCCCGCCATGCGGTGCTGCGCACACTGTAGTCCGTGTAGGCCGTGGGCCAGAGGCAGAAGCCGTCGTGGTGCTTGCAGGTGAGGATGACGCTGCGGAACCCGGCCCTCCTGAGCTCCCGCACCCACTGCCGCGCGTCGAGATCGGTGGGGAGGAATGTGCCGGCGCTGTCACGCCCCGAGCCCCACTCGCTGTCGGTAAACGTGTTCATGCCGAAGTGGACGAAGGCCGTGAGCTCTTGCCTCTGCCACCTCAGTTGCCGCTCCGAGGGGACGACACGGGCCGCCTTGCCGACGATCTCGTCGGGCGAGTCGGTAGGAAGTATGGCAACCTTGTTGGTGTACTGTGCCCGAAGCGCGGCGGGCAGCATAAGGGAAAGCAGCGCCGTCGCCACGCCGGCGGAGAGGGAGATACGGGAGAATGTGATATGAAACTTCATGCGAAAAGCCCCGCGATCGGGGGAATAATGGATTGCTGCGACTAAGTTAATCAATTTCCGCCAATCCGCCCGCCCCGCGCTCTCATCCTTTCCGCCGATGCGGAGAATTTTTTGGTTCGCGATTATATCCCCACCGCTAACGCGGAGAATTTTCCGGTTCGCGATTTTATACTTGCCGCTGTCGCGGAAGATTTTCCGCCGCAGGCCGCTCGCTTTTCCGCCGCCGCGGAGAATTTTCCGGTTCGCACCATCTGTGGGGATGCATAATAAGAGAATAATTCGTATTGTGTGGAGCCCTTTTTCCGCACACACAAAAAAACGCTCCCGCATGCGCGGATACTCACATAGGACATGAGTGAAATTACATTTGAGAT
>OMUV01000104.1 GCA_900314335.1 uncultured Prevotellaceae bacterium
GTAGTAGACGACTCGTTATCTCGCAGATAAAATAATTTATCTCGCAGTAGAATTTACGCTTCTGCGGGAGGATGATTTTCAACACATTACAAAGGTTTGTTTTGCCATTTCGCGAAAAAAATAACGCACCACAATATTAATATCCTTCGTTTCCACATGAAGATGTCCGCGCTCCGGAAATCCCCCGGGCGAGGGGCGCACGGCCGGACCGCAGACGGCGAAGAAGATGCGGGACAGCGGCGGCATTTTGCCCGCATGGAGACTTGGCTTTGTTACTATTAAACTTCTTGATATATTTGCAAAACAGCTTGATAGTCATTGCCCCGCACGCGATAATATACGGCGGCCGCCGTACAGGGCTATCGGAGGGCCGGGCGTGCATCGGGGCGATAAGCATCGCGACACCCGGCCATGAGCGAGAACCAGTTCACGCCACGCACGGAGACTCTGGCCGGTCTCACGCGGCGGCGGCACTAAAGGAGATAAGTAATGCGACATTATCCGGAGCATCTATTGCTGCCGCACAAGGCAGCGCGGTGGAGGGGCGACTATTACACATTTTCGCCCGCCGCCGCTCATCTGCTGTCGCTTGTGTCCGGCGTGGAGAGGGATAAAATAGAGCGCGCGAAGATCTATGGGCGCAGCATCCGGCGCCCGTTTCCATGGTACGGCCGCAAATCATACGGCGGCATCACGATGCCGGCCGGCGATGGCTACGCCATTACCTTCACGGGCAATCTCTTCGACCCCGACAGACTGGGGCGCAACTATTACGCCTGGCTCAATATCGCAAGCCACGAGGTAGGGCACATTAACCACATCGACGAGAGCAACAGGGCCGCAGATGCAAAATATCGGAAACTGCTCGAAGCGGCTCTTTACTCAAGTGTTCCCGTGATTTTCCCCCGCTCTGTATACCGGCTGGGGGCTTATTTTGCCAAATTCGCACAATCCTATATCGCTTCGGGCGGGCATGACGCTTCGCCGCTGGAGGCGCAGGCGGAGAGAGGGGCCGTCGTATTTGGTGATCTCTACAAATTCGTCAGCCGCAGATATGGCGCCGGTTCTCTTACAGCTCTGCTCCGATCGGACAAGACGGACGAATACAAGATAAGCGTGATAGACAAATGGTGGAAGGACTATCATTCTGCATGATTCGGTAGCTCTTCCATTCCCGCGCCTCCGTCCGGAAACTATTTGCCCCGCAGCCTTCATCGGGATGCGGGGCAATATTTTGCTCTCTCAGGCTACTATATTTCAGCGGCACAGCTTGTCCACAGCCTTTGCGCAGGCCTCCATGAGCCACTTGGGCGTGGACGTCGCGCCGCAGATGCCCACGCTCTCGGCGCCGCGCAGCCACTCTGGGCGGATGTCGTCGGCGTCCTCGATGCAATAGGAGCGCGGATTGGTCGCGTGGACGGCGTTGTAGAGCATGTGTCCGTTGGAACTCTTGCTGCCGCACACGAAGAGTATCACATCATGGCGCGCGGCGAAGTCCTGCACCTCGGGCAGGCGGCCGGCCACCTGGCGGCAGATGGTGTCGTGCCACTCGAGGGTAGCGGGCGGGACGAGGTGCGCCTGAATATACTCCACTATCTTGCGGTATTCGGAGAGCGGGCGCGTGGTCTGCGAGTAGAGGTGGATGGGGCGCGTGAAGTCGAGCTGCGCGGCGTCGTCCATGTTCTCGATCACCACGCCGTGGCCGCCCGTGCGGCCTATGAGCCCCAGCACCTCGGCGTGGCCGCGCTTGCCGAAGATCACTATCTGAGCGTCGGGATGGTCCAGATAACTGCGCTCCACCCTCTGCTGCAGGCGGAGCACCACGGGGCACGTGGCGTCGACGATGTTGATGCCGGCGCGGCGCGCTGTCTCGTAGGTAGAGGGCGGTTCGCCGTGAGCGCGCAGCAACACCTCGCCGCCCTTCATCGTGGCAAGCTCGGAGTGGGTGATGGTCTTCATGCCCATATCCGCCAGGCGGCGGCACTCGCACCCGTTGTGCACGATATCGCCCAGACAGGAGAGCTGTCCGCCGTTGGAGAGCTTCTGCTCGGCCAGATTGATGGCCCGTGTCACACCGAAGCAGAAGCCCGAACCTTTGTCTATCTCTATCTTCACTTTCCTTCTGTTACTTCGTTATAGCGGGCCAGCAGCCAGGCGTCCTGCTGCTCCGGGGTGAGCTCACTGTTGTCCAGCACTACCGCATCGGGGGCCTGACGCAGCGGAGATACTTCGCGATGTGTGTCGAGATAGTCACGCTGCTCCACATTGCGCAGGATGGCATCGTAATCCGCCTTCTCGCCCTTGGCCTGAAGCTCCAGATAACGGCGGCGCGCCCGCACAGCTGCCGAGGCGGTGACGAAGATCTTGAGTTCGGCCTTCGGGAACACGGTCGTGCCTATGTCGCGGCCGTCCATCACCACGCCGCCGTCGCGCCCTATGGAGCGCTGCTGTTCGGTGAGCGCCGTGCGCACAAAGGGGAGCGACGCCACCTCGCTGACATGCGTAGAGACCTCCATCGTCCTTATCTCGCGCTCCACATTGTCCCCGTTGAGCATGGTGATGATGCCGCCGGTAGAGGCATCATGGGTGAGGGTGATGTTTATGCCGCCTATGCCCTTCTCCAGAGCCGCCGTATCGAGCTTCCCGCCGCTGTAGAGCCCGCTGCGCAGGCAGTAGAGCGTCACGGCGCGGTACATGGCGCCCGTGTCGATATAGACATATCCTATGCGGCGGGCCAGAGCCCGCGCCATAGTGCTTTTGCCACACGACGAATATCCGTCGATAGCTATTGTGATTTTCCTGTTCATAATAATGGTATGCTTTTTATTTAAGCTGCGCGGAGCTTCCTTGCCGCCGTTCCCGCAGCCTGTCGCGCCGCGCCGTCCGGCTCTACAGCGAGTAGGCCAGATTGACCAGCACGGAGGACGCCGCCACATGGTAGCGGGCATAGGTAGCGCCGAGCTTAAACTTCTTGAGCTTGAGTCCGCCGCCTATCGAGAAGCCCGCCATGTGCGAACTGCCCGCCGCCTTGAGCTCGTAGGCCCGCCGCGCATTGTATCCGGCTGAGATGTAAAAGACTTCCGTCGGAATGATGTCCACGCCAGCGGCAAAGTGATTGAGCAGAATGCGGCCCGTGGAAGGCTTCTTGCCGTCCTCGGTATAATAGTAATCGCTGCTCCAGCGGGTGAGGTCGATCATGGTGAGCGAGAAGCGGACCGGCGCATGCGCCATGCTCTTGGTGATGCCTACGTCCAGGTCAAAAGGCAGGTGCTCCGACTTCTCGTCAAACTTTTTGAGCTGGGCGCCTACATTGCGCATCGTTATGCCAAGCGAGAAGTCATTGTCCTCGTCAAAGTAGTTGAGGCCCAGATCGAAGGCAATGGCGAGCGAATTGTACTCCGCATATTTGGACGAGATGAAGCGCATGGTGGCGCCGCCCGCCCAGCGGTCGGAGAGGGCGTAGCTGTAGGAGGCGCCGATGGCAAAGTCCTTGGCGGAGAAGTCGCCCAGCTCCGTGCCCGTCTCGTCGGTCTCGGTGATGTCGCCGTAGTTGACATAGACCGCATTGAAGCCCAGTGTGTGGCGCTCGCCGATGGTCTTGACGAACGACGCCGAGGCCACCGTGGAGCCCTTCATGTAGGACATATAGTTCAGGTTCATCGTCTTGTCGCTCACGTTGGTAAGCAGGGACGGATTGGCAAAGGCCAGCGTGGGATCGTCGTCTACCACCGACACATTCATTCCACCCAGGGCCGCCGCATGAGAAGAGACGGGGAACTTGAGGAAGTTGAACGTCGAAGACTTCTCCTGCGCCCTCAGAAAGAACACATGAAGCAACACCAACGCCACGAGCAGGGGTTTTTTCATCAGACTTCAATTTTTGTGGAACAAAGGTACATTTTTCTCGATAATCTGCACTAATTTTGCAGAAGCAATCTACGCGGAAATGCGCTTGGGTGCAATCATATCATTATCTATTAACGTGCTCAGTCCGCTTTTATTATCCAAAGAATGGTGCAAGCTTGTTTTTGAAGGCAGAAACAAGAAGTACGGAGCCTACCTTCTCAGAGAGAAAGAAGGTAAATACCTTACCATTGCTCTTATAATAGTAGTCGGCGCGGTAGTGCTGTGCACACTTCTTCCCATGTTCTTCATAGAGTGGCAGATGAAGAAGGCACAGAGCGAGGCCGACGAGGCAATAGCCAATTTCTCGCGGCTCAAGGAGCCCGAGCTCAAGCCACAGCACGAGCTCAAGGCCGTCGACGTGGCCGAGAAGATGAACATCAAGAAGATCAAGAACTCGATACAGTTCACCCCCGAGATATCTCCCGACGAGAAGGTCGATGCCCAGCTCATTCTGGGTACGGACGAAGTAGGCACGACCGAGGACGGGCGCGCCATCGTCTCGACGCCGGACAGCACACTGACCACCAACGAAGAGACCTCTCCCGACGACCCGGCCATCTCTGATCGCTATCCGACGCCGGTAGAGGTGGTGGAGCAGATGCCGCAGTTTCCCGGCGGGCTCGGAGCTCTCATGAAATGGCTCTACAAGAATGTCGTCTATCCCCCTATCTGCATCCGCGATCAGGTGCAGGGCCGTGTGGAGGTCTCGTTCTATGTGGACAAGAACGGCGACATCAAGGATCCCACCGTGACGCGCAGGGTGCATCCGCTGCTCGACCGCGAGGCCCTGCTCACCGTGAAGCACATGCCGCGCTGGACGCCGGGCAAGGTGCACGGCAAGGTGAGCATCGTGAGGGTGACCATTCCCATCGAGTTCTGCCTGTGACAACCCATTAACTATAATACAATGAATACCGCCGACTCATACAGGAAGATGATAGACCAGGCGCTCGCCTCGATAGCCTATCCTGCCCAGCCCGAAGGGCTCTATACTCCCATCAGTTACCTGCTCTCTACCGGAGGCAAGAGGATGCGCCCCGTATTGCTCATGCTGGTGAGCGACATGTACGGAGGAGACACCGCCACAGCGCTTCAGGCTGCCATAGCTCTGGAGACATATCACAACTATACCCTGATGCACGACGATCTCATGGACCACGCCGACATGCGCCGCGGCCACGAGACAGTCCACCGCAAATGGGACGCCAACACGGCCATCCTCTCGGGCGACACGATGCTCGTCAAGGCCTACGACCTGCTGCTGCAGTGCCCCTCGCCGCGTCTCGACGCGCTGGTGAGGCTGTTCACCGAGACAGCTTTGGGAATAGGCGAAGGCCAGCAGTATGACATGAACTTTGAGAGCCGCAACGATGTGAGCGAGGACGAATACATCGAGATGATACGCCTCAAGACGGGCGTCCTCATAGGCTGCGCCATGAAGATGGGAGCCATCATAGGAGGCGCAGACGAGCAGGAGGCCGGCAAGGTGTACTCCATCGGAGAGACCCTCGGCCTCGCATTCCAGCTGCAGGACGACTACCTCGATGTCTACGGCAACGAGGCCGTCTTTGGCAAGAAGACAGGCGGCGACATTGTCAACAACAAGAAGACATTCCTCCTCATCCGCGCCCTCAGCAAGGCCAAAGGGAAGACCCACGACGAACTGCTCCGACTGACGAGCGGCACGGCCATGGACGAGAAGGAGAAGATAGCTGCCGTGACCGCCATCTACGACTCCCTCCACATAGGCGAGGACACAAGCGCCGTCATCAACAATTACTTCGACGGTTGCCGCGCCATCCTCTCCTCGCTCAGCATCTCCGCGGAGGCCCGCCGTCCCCTGGGCGAATATATCTACTCTCTCTTAGGACGCAAATACTGATCATGGCCTTCGTAGAGACCCACGCACATATTTACGCGGACGAGTTTACCGCCGACGCGGAGGAGGTGATAAAGCGCGCCTGCGCTGCGGGAGCCGACAAGATATTCCTGCCGGCCGAAAACATCAGTAGCCTCTCCCCTATCCTGCGCCTATCTGACTCTCACCCGGGCCTTTGCTATCCCATGATAGGCCTTCATCCCGAAGAGATAGGTGACCGCACGCCCGACGACTGCGCGGCCGAGCTCGACCGGATGGAAGAGATGCTCTCCTCACCCGCTGCCCCTTACATCGCCGTGGGAGAAGTAGGGATAGACCTCCATTTTCGCCGTGACAATCTGCCCTTACAGCGCAGCGTCTTCACCCGTCAGGTAGAATGGGCCGCGCGCTTTCAGCTACCGCTCATGATACATGCCCGCGACGCCCGCGAGGAGATGCTCGAGGCCCTCGATGACAGCGGCGGCAGGGAGCTAAGCGGCGTATTCCACTGTTTCAGCGATGACGAGAGCAGCGCCCTGGCGCTCCTCGAACATCACCCGCGCTTCATGCTCGGCATCGGCGGCATCGTGACATTCCGGAACACACGCCTGCGCGATGTGCTCCGCAGTGCCGTACCCATCGAGCGCATCGTGCTGGAGACCGACTGCCCCTACATGGCGCCCGTACCCATGCGCGGCCGCCGCAACGAACCGGCTTTCATCCCCTACATCGCCGCCACCCTCGCCGGTGTCTACGACATGAGCGTGGAGGATGTCTACCGCATCACCTCTGCCAACGCCCGCGCCACATTTCCCAAGGCCTGGAACAACTGATGCTGCAGGGCAAACACGCTTTTCCCTCAATTTTTCCTCCTCAAAGCGTGCTCAAGTCAAGATTATTTACTAATTTTGCACCCGTCAAACAGAAACTACAACCAGGAAAGATGCTCGAGTGGTTGAAGAGGCACGCCTGGAAAGCGTGTAAGCGTCCAAAGCGCTTCCGGGGTTCGAATCCCCGTCTTTCCGCAAAATA
>OMUV01000105.1 GCA_900314335.1 uncultured Prevotellaceae bacterium
TAAAAAATTGTATAGAGCTTTCGGACAATTAGTCTGAAGCTTTCGCCTGATTGCTCCAGGCCTCGTTTTTATTTCAGGCTGCCCGTTAGTACCGTAGTTTTGCTCTTGGTTTACGTGTCCGGTGAACCAGAAGACGGATAGTTTGCTCAGAGCCTCGAATACGACTGAAGCCGGCGGATAATGGCAATAAAAAAGTCTCAGCTTCGCATATGGAAGCTAAGACCTAACCTTAAAACTTCGGCGCGTGGCGCCTTGTATCTCTGTCTCTTACAGCGGGAGCCGGAGCAGTGCTGACAGCGGGGAAGCTTAAGCCTCTTCGGGCAGCAGTTCCTTGAGATAGTCGTGTATCATCTGGGTGGCGTGGAAGGTGGCGATAGCCAGATTCTTATCGCGTCCGCGATCCTTCTCCAGCTTCTTGGTCACGATCTTCTCCGCATTGCCCACGGCTATCCAGATGGTGCCCACCGGTGCTTCATCGGTGCCACCGCCCGGACCTGCAAAGCCAGTAACAGCTATGGCGTAGTCGGTCTTGAACAGTTTGTTGGCGCCGGTCACCATTTGCTTGGCTACTTCCTCGCACACGGCGCTGTGCTCTTCGATCACCTTAGGGTCTACTCCGAGCAGGTCCATCTTGGTCTCGTTGGCGTAGCAAATGATTCCGCCGAGATAGTATTCCGAACTGCCCGGTGTGGACGTTATGACAGCAGCGACACGACCGGAGGTGCAGCTTTCTGCTGTGGAGAGAGTCTTCTTGGTCTTCCAGAGCATCTCGTTGATATCGCGGCTCATTATTCTTATGTCTAAGTTCATAATGTATATAGTGTTGTTAATTATTTATCTGTACTCTGCTGTAGGCGGGCTTGGATATGTCGGCGAAGTCGTGGTCCAGATATTTAAAGTAGGCCGCCGTGGTAATCATAGCTCCGTTGTCGGTGGTGTAGCTGAACTTGGGGATGAACACTTCCCATCCCTTGGTCTCGGCCTCTCTGCGGAAGGCGTTGCGAAGCCCCGTGTTGGCCGATACGCCGCCTGCGACAGCTACGCGGGTAATGCCCGTGTCGCGAACGGCCATCTCGAGTTTCTTCATCAGTATCTCTACCACCGTGCGCTCGAGCGAAGCAGCCAGATCTTCTTTGTGATGGTCGATAAAGTCCGGGTCCTCCTTGACATACTCACGCAGTTTGTAGAGGAACGAGGTCTTGAGGCCGCTGAAGCTGTAGTCGTAGCCAGGGATGTTGGGTTCGTTGAATGAGAAAGCGTGCGCATCTCCCTTGCGGGCGAGCTTGTCGATTATCGGACCGCCCGGGTAGCCCAGCCCCATCACCTTGGAGCATTTGTCGATGGCCTCGCCTGCAGCGTCGTCTATCGTCTGGCCCAGGATCTCCATGTGGTTGTAGCTGTTGACTTTCACTATCTGTGAGTTGCCGCCGCTAACCAGCAGGCAGATGAATGGCAGCTCGGGAATGTGCGCCGGTTCGTCCTTGGTGCGGATGAAGTGGGCCAGAATGTGGCCCTGCAGGTGATTGACATCGATGAGAGGTATTCCCAGCGAGACGGCCAGCCCCTTGGCAAACGATACACCTACCAGCAGCGAGCCCATCAGCCCGGGGCCGAGGGTCACGGCTATGGCCGAGAGGCTGTCGAGCGTCACGCCGGCGCGCTTGAGAGCCTGGTCGACGGTCGGCACGATGTTTTTCTCGTGCGCTCTCGACGCCAGTTCCGGCACCACGCCTCCGTAGGCTTCATGTACGGCCTGCGAGGCGGTGACATTGCTCAGCAGATATCCGTCCCTTACGACGGCTGCCGAAGTGTCATCGCAGCTTGACTCTATGCCGAGTATGGTGATCTCTTTCTGCTGCATACCGCCTTAGTGTGTAAGTATCTCAAGTCCGTGCTCGCGCATGACGAAGGTGTGCTCCCACTGTGCGCTGGGCAGCTCGTCCTCGGTAACTACGGTCCAGTTGTCCGCCGCGTCGATAAAGACTCTCCATGTCCCCATGTTGATCATCGGCTCGATGGTGAACACCATGCCGGGCACCAGCATCATGCCCTGACCGGGCTTCTTGGCGTAGTGCTCCACATCGGGGTCTTCGTGGAACTCGAGGCCCACGCCGTGACCGCACAGGTCGCGTACTACCGAGAATCCGGCCTCGTGAGCGTGCTTGGTGATGGCGTAACCGATATCGCTGAGGAAGCTCCATGGCTTTGCAGCCTCCATGCCGATCTCGAGGCACTCCTTTGCGCAGTCTACCAGACGTTGCTTCTCGGGAGAAGTCTTGCCGATGACAAACATACGCGAGGCGTCGCTGTAATAGCCGTCCAGAATGGTGGATACGTCAACGTTGATGATATCGCCCTCCTTGAGAATGTCAAAATTATTGGGGATGCCGTGGCACACCACTTCGTTAATACTGGTGCACACGCTTTTGGGGAAGCCTTCGTAGTGAAGCGGCGCGGGGATAGCGCCGTGGGACACCGTGTAGGAGTAGACGATCCTGTCTATCTCCTCGGTCGACATGCCGGCGTGTATCTGTGCGGCCACAGCGTCGAGCACGCCCGTATTGACCATGCCGCTCAGGCGTATGCCCTCTATCTGCTCTTCGGTTTTGATGAGCTTGGGCGACGGCACTATGGCTCCGCTTGCCTCAGCCGCCATCATGCGCTTCTGAAAGTCCGTGGGCTCTGTGCCTTCGGGCACGTACCAAAGTTTTTTCTTTCTTCTGCTCATATTTATATATTGGCCTTTCTATTAGATCAGGTATTGACCTGAGATTGACTCGTTGTTCTCCACCCTTCTGATGGTCTCGGCGAACAAGTCGGCCACCGTGAGCTGTTTTACCTTGGCGCAGCGGTTGGAGTAGGGGATACTATCGGTAAATACCATCTCCTGCAGGGCGGAGTCCTGTATGCGCTCGCTGGCGGGGTCGGACATCACGCAGTGGGAGGCGATGGCGCGCACGCTCGCAGCACCCTTCTGCATCATCAGATTGGCAGCCAGCGTGATGGTGCCGGCGGTGTCCACGATGTCGTCCACGATTATCACATCCATGCCCTTTACGTCGCCGATAACCTGCATCTCGCTCACGATGTTGGCGCATTTGCGGGTCTTGTTGCACAGCACGAGCGGGCAGTCGAAGTATTTGGCGTAGACGCTGGCGCGCTTGGAGCCGCCGACGTCGGGCGTGGCGATGCAGAGGTTCTTGAGCTTCAGGCTCGAGATGTAGGGCAGCATGATGGAGGAGGCATAGAGATGGTCGACGGGGACATTAAAGAATCCCTGCTCCTGATCGGCGTGGAGATCCATCGTGATGAGGCGGTCTATACCGGCCACGCTCAGCAGGTCGGCTACCAGTTTGGCGCCGATGGATACACGCGGTTTGTCTTTGCGGTCCTGACGGGCCCAGCCGAAATATGGTATCACGGCAACGATGCTCCTGGCCGATGCGCGCTTGGCGGCGTCTATCATCAGGAGCAGCTCCATGAGATTGTCAGAGTTGGGGAAGGTGGACTGCACAAGGAAAACGTCGCGTCCGCGGATGGACTCTTCGTAGGATACAGAGAATTCGCCGTCGGCAAATTTCGTGATCTGCAATTTTCCAAGGGGGCAGCCTAATGAGGAACAAATCTTTTCTGCGAGGTACTTAGACTTTGTACCTGAAAACACCATGTAAGGAAGCTTTTCGCTCATTCTGTTTAAGCAATTTATCGGTTATTTTATTCTTGTCTATTCTGTGGCACGTCTTATCAGACGGAAATAGTTTATCTCGTCCTTAAAATCGGAAGAACTCACGGGGTTGAAATGTCTGGTCAGCTCTCTGCTGACGGCTACGCCCCCGAAGCCGAAGCCGCGGAGCCTAGATATGTTCTCGTACCCTATCGGGCCGGAGGCGATGACCTTGCTGTCGATAAGTCCCTTCTCGCCGGCCGCGCGCAGCTGCGAGGGAGTAAACTGGTCGCTGTAGTCTCCGCTATTGCTCTTGAAGATAGGGTCGAGCAGGATGTATTTCATGTCCCGGCGATAGGTCTTGAGGTCGGCGATGCTGTTGCATGTGCATGAGATACTGCCGCGATAAGCGTGCGGCACCTCAGGATTGCGCTTGCTGAGGTGTATGCCCATGAGGCCATACTTTTTCTTCAGCTCGAAGTGGTCGTGCAGCACGATCTTCTCCCTGCAATCATCGGGCAGGAGGGACAATAGCCGCTCGAACAGCTCCGGCTTTTCCTTGGGCTTGAGGATGTGCAAAATGTCAAGCCCTTCGTTGAAGAGCGCCTTGATAAGCAGATGCTCCACAACGAAAAATTCCGGCCTTGTGATTACGATTAGTTTCATCGTTTCCCGCCCTATGTTCTAAGGCGATACAAAAGTAATAATTTTGTATTGAATGGAGCATTACGCTTATCCTTAATTATGTCGGCAGCATGTTTTTCCCTATTTCGTTGCCGCTTCGGGTGAAGCTTTGCCGGCTTGTTTCCATCTTTTATGCGCAGTCCGGTATACTATTTTACGGCCGGAAACAGCGCTGCAAAGCTTCCCATACCATACTGCTGATACGAGCGGAAAATATCAAGTCTTCACGCACAATCCCGAATACTTATAATATGGGATGATTCCCTTCGCGCAAGCTACCGTTTCGCATTTCGGAAAATCCTTCCCGTTTGCGCGAAGAATTACAAGGCACATAATTTTTATTACGTAGTACATAATTAAAATCATCTCCTTTGTAATTTTGCCCCTTATAGGCGCGCTGTTTTTCAATTAATTGCAAGCTGTGATTCCGGCCGTTTTGAGGATGGGTACCCGCTTTGTCTGAGACGCGGCATACAGCCCTTCGAATAAATAGCGGGTTATGAAATTTATCAGGCAGGGGACGGGAAGATGTGACGCGAATCAGTGCATCCTCAAACAGGCTTTGAGGAATGAGTGTTTATGCATCTGTCACACTTATCAAGCTCCAATAAATTCATATTAAGAACAGGAATGCGGTTTTTTAGAATTTTTATATGCCCTTATATGCCCGCGAGACTACCGTATAATAAATAATGAGTATTTTTGCGGTAGATATGTGGAACTTTTAAGGACAAGTTATCATGAAAAAGTCTATAATTCTGCTGTCAGCGCTGTTAATGCTCTCAGGTGTGGCCTCGGCGCAAGATGATGATATGTATTATACACCGGGTAAGAAATCGAACAAAGTTCAAGATAAACAGGAACTGAAAATACAGAACGGAAGCGATGCGCAGCAGGGCGAGACTCCTGCTGTGGGGTATTCCGGCGATGCCGTCAGGGATCGGGGTACGGCTTCGCGCCGTTATCTCCCGCGCGACTATTCAGACGCCGAGATAGACGCCTACAATCGCAGAAGCAATGTCTCAGACTCCGACACGCTCTATCTGGGCGACGGAGAGAAGGGTTATTCCTCGAGAAGGAAGGCTGACGCCGACAAATATGACGAATATGCCGACGACTATTACTATTCCGGTCGTCTGGCCCGTTTCCACGAGCCGGCTGTCAACATTTACCTCGGTTTCGGTGTGCCTTATTGGGGCTGGAGCTATGGATTCTATGACTGGGATCCTTGGTATGACCCTTATTGGGGCTGGAGCTACGGATGGAACTGGTATCCCCGCTACTATGACTGGTATTGGGGCTGGAACTGGCCTTATTACTCCCATTGGTATGGCGGCTGGGGCTGGTATGACTGGCATGGTCCTTACTGGGATCGCGGTCCCCGCTATTACTCCGGTTGGAACGGCGGTCGCTGGATGGGCGACGATGTCCACTATTCGCGTATCGGTTCCGCAGGCGGTCGTATCACGGGCGGTGGACGCAATTACCGCGCCCTCAACGAGGCGAATGGCATCGGCGGCAGCAGTCGCAGCTATTCCAGCAGCTCACGCGGCATAAACAGCCGTTATAGTGTCGGCGGAGTTCCCTCGGGCAGGACACGCTACGATAGCAGCAAGATGGATACCCGCGTACGTTCATACGGCAACAGCGAGTCTACTATTTCCCGCAGCATGAGTACACGCTCCATCGGCGGTCAGTCGGGCTCTTATGGTTCGTCCCGCTCCATGGGCGGCAGTATCGGCAGCCCGTCAATGGGCACACGCTCCTTCGGCGGAGGCGGTGGCGGCCGTTCGTTCGGCGGCGGTGGCGGCGGACGCTCCTTCGGAGGTGGCGGCGGCCGCAGATAACCGCGCAGAATAAGGTTGTAATATATAAGGCATAATATAAATGTATCCGCCCCCTCGTGGGACGGATGAACATAAGGCAAGAAAATATGAAAATCAAGTTCTTCGCTGTAGCGGCGGCTCTTATAGCGGCTTCAGCAAATGCGCAAAGCATATATACCATCGAGGGCTTGTCCAGCGAGGACCTCAACGGAACGGCCCGCTTCGTGGGAATGGGCGGCGCCCTGAGCGCGCTCGGTGCAGATATCTCGACCATGGGCACTAACCCTGCAGGTACGGGCCTCTTCCGCCATGCGGATGTGGCTTTTTCTACAGGCATCCTTTCCCTCACGGACGGTCAGACGTTTGACGGCCATCATAAGGCGCGCGTATCCTTCGATCAGGCCGGCATAGTCTATCCCTTCCATCTGAGCGATGAGGGCAGTATGCGCTATTTCAATATTGGCTTCAATTATCACAAGCGTAAGAATTTCCACTCCCTGCTCGCAGCCGATCAGGTGCTGGGCGAAGCCTCTCAGACATGGCAGATGAGCGATCTCTCCTCATTCTGGGGCGGCAATGACAAGGGCACGCCGCTCGCAGTGGCCGGCTATCAGACATATCTCTACGAAGATCTGGGAACAAAGGATGATCAGGGCTACGAGCAGTACAGTGTCTACAACGGCGTGAGCAACACCTATCGCAAGAGTACGTCAGGAAGCGTTCAGCAGTACGACCTGAACATGAGCGCCAACTTCTCCGACCGCTATTTCTTCGGCCTGACAGTGGGCTTCTACAATGTGGACGTGGACAGCTACAGCCTTTACGGCGAGGCACTCGCAGACCTGAACAACAGCAGCATCGGCAATTATATGTTCTCCAATGACCGCTCGCTCAGCGGTACGGGCGTGGACTTCCGTCTCGGTACGATAATCTATCCTATCGAGGGCTCTTCGTTCAGACTGGGACTTACTGTTACTTCGCCTGTGTGGTATTCGCTCACAGCCAATTGCACGAATATTATGAACTCGCAGATTAACGGCACAAATTATGACTATCGCACGGAGGTAGGCGATCATGATTTCAATGTGCACACCCCGTGGAAGTTTAATATAGCAGCCGGCGGAACGATTGCTGATTTCCTCGCCCTCGGTGCTGAATACGAATACGCCGATTACTCTGCGTCGAAGCTTTCCTATGACAACGGTTACGACGATTGGGGCTGGAACGACGAAGTGAAGGACCGCTCCATGAATCGCGAGATAAATCATTTCCTTAAGGGCGTCAGCACTCTTCGCCTCGGCGCTGAGGGCAAGTTCGGCTACGGCATCTCGCTGCGCCTGGGCTACAACTACGTCTCCTCGCCTATGAAGAAGAGCGCTTTTGAGAACCAGTTCATCAACAGTGCCGCAGTGGATTACGCCACATCTACTGCCTATGTCAATCCCGGCGATATCAATCGTTACACGGTGGGCGCCGGCTATAGGGGCAATCATTTCTATGCCGATTTCGCCTATCAGTATCAGCAGCAGAATGGCGAGTTTCACGCCTTCAATACACAGCGCGGCGACGAGAGCGGCGCTACGCCCAACGACGCGCCTATGACCAAGCTCAAGCTCGACAGGAACCAGTTCCTCCTTACCTTGGGATACAAGTTCTGATAATAGCGCAGCGTGGGGCGAAGTTCTCCGCTGCCATGCGAATATAGCAGCTGCTTCAGAAGTGAATGCGTTCGCTTCTGAAGCAGCTTGTTTTTGTCCGCGCAATATTCTTCCTCCCGCTTCGTGCTATTTAGTTCTTCCCGCAACGGATTCCCGCGAAGCGGGTCAAGATTTTTGCAATGCGCGCCTCTTTTTACCGACATTTTAGATAGTTTGTCACTAATTCTGAGAAGGGTTTGGAGATTTCTTTGTACTTTTGCCAATAAATATATTAATGCGTTCATGAACAAGGGAGGAAAACTGTTTATTCTTATGCTCGTGTCCATTGCGACGCTCTCTTCCTGCGGCCAGTTTAACAGCATCGTAAAGAGTGCTGACTATTCTTACCGCTACGAGGCAGCCAAGCAATATTATGCAGATGGTAAATACACCAAAGCCGTAGTACTATTGCAGGATGTCATAGCTCAGCTCAAGGGAACGGACAAAGGAGAGGAGAGTCTCTACCTGCTGGGCCTTTCCGCTTACAAGGCGAGAGATTACGAGTCGGCAGCCAACTTCCTCAAGAAATATTACGAGACATATAATAATGGCCTTTACACGCTCGACGCCCGCTATTACAATGCTATGGCCATGTACAAGCGTACGCCGGAGCCCAAGCTGGACCAGACGGAAACATATGAAGCCGTGACTGCCTTTCAGAATATGCTGGAGCTCTATCCGCAGAGCCAGTACTCCAAGCAGGCTCAGGACATGATCTTCAAGCTGCAGGATAAACTGGTAGAGAAGGAATACCTTAACGCCAAGACCTACTACGACCTCGGCTCATATTTTTACAACTGCTCCTTCGGCGGCAACAACTACGAGGCATGTATTATCACGGCGGAGAATGCTATGCGCGACTACCCCTACTCGAAGCGCCGCGAGGACTTCGCCATCATGCTCCTCAGGGCCAAGTATCTGCTGGCTACCCACAGCGTGGAGGCCAGGAAGCAGGAGCGCATGGACGCTGCCAAGGAAGAGTATTACGCTTTCTCGGGCGAGTTCCCCGAGTCGAGCTATATGCCCGAGGCCAAGGACATCTACTATAAGATCACCGGCCAAAAAGCCGACGCCAAAGCTGAGCCTTCCGAGCCCAAGAGCGGGAAAGACAGCACGACTGTGAAGTGAGAGACAAAAACAGATATACAATCAGACGCAATAATAAATTAATAAATGGATTACAGAAAAATTGATGCGCCGCTCAACACAAAGACGCACAACATCATGGAGTTTGCCAAGGGCACGGACAATGTCTACGAGAGCGTTGTTATTATGTCGCGCCGCGCCAATCAGATCACGGTGGATATGAAGAACGACCTTCAGAAGAAGCTCCAGGAATTCGCCTCCAACAACGAGAACCTTGACGAGGTGTTCGAGAATCGCGAGCAGATCGAGATATCCCGCTATTATGAGCATCTCCCCAAACCTGTACTCATCTCAGAGCAGGAATTTCTCGAGGATCGCATTTATTACCGCAATCCCACAACCGGCAAAGAAGGCATAGTATAAGGGCGGGAGTATGATTCAGAGAAAACAGACCATCTTTCTCATCGTCTCCGTCGTCCTGCTGCTGATAGCCACGTTCGAGATAACCACGACCTTTGCAACCGCGGGCACGGGGATAACAGTGGCCACGCTTTCCAATTTCGTGCTTGGCGACGGCAAGAGCTCCAATGCGCTCTATTCGGTGATGGGCATCATCCTTCTGGCCACCGCAGCAATGAGCGCCGTGACTATATTCCTCTTCAAGAAGCGCAAGCTGCAGATGCACATCTGCCTATGGTCCATCTTCCTGTTGCTGCTCTATTATGTGATACGCATGAGCTGCATCATCTCGCTGGCCAAGTATTTGAAGCTGCAGCCGCATTTTGACTTTTACGACGCGTTCCCCTTGCTGGCCATCGTGTTCATCATTCTGGCCTACTATGGCGTGCGCCACGACGACAGGCTCATCCGTGAGTCCTACCGCATCAGATAACCCCTAAAAACTATAATACTATGTCGCTCAACAAAGTAATGCTCATCGGCAATGTGGGCCGTGAACCGGAAATAAAGTACGTAGACACCAATCTGGCCGTAGCAAGATTCTCGCTGGCCACCTCTGAGCGCGCTTATACTCTCAAGAATGGTACACAGGTGCCGGAACGCACGGAATGGCACCGCATCGTGGCCTGGCGCGAGACAGCCCAGTTCATAGAGAAATATGTACACAGCGGCGATAAGCTGTATGTTGAGGGACAGCTCCGCACACGCACCTATACCGACAAGAACGGCATAGAGCGTTCTATTACGGAGGTTATGACTGAGAAGGTAGAACGCCTCTCCGGCAAAGCTGCAACGCCGCCCGCAGCCAATCCCAACGCTTCAGCAACTCCTGCAGCAAAGTAGGGTCTGGCAGTCGCAGAGAAGGGCTGTGTGCCGCTTGGTTTACACTATTATCATAGGCATATAGATTGTTCCTGTGAGACGGGTGTAACTGAAGCAGTCAGGGCGGGCTGAATTCACTTTCAGACATATCCCGAAATATTCTGAAACTACTCTGATCCCCTTTGTCCTGTTGAGAATCTGCTGACTAGCGGTATTTATAATGATGATTTTGATAGGCTACGAGATTCACACGGTTATATTTAGTAAGTCATGGGATTCATCATTGCTTTTCGATAAAATAAGTACGCTTATTATATGGGCCTATCTATATTTTTTGTATCTTAGTATCTATGAAAGAGCAAGATGAAGACATCAATAACGAATTGGAGAAGCTCAAGGCAGAAGCTTACTCTCTACGCAAGCGTGTTTCTGAATTAATGATGGAGAGGGCGCGTCTGCAAACTATTTATAAAGCTCAACAATCAGAGATACAAGCTCTCAGAGAAAGAGAGCAGCAGAGGAGGCAAGATTAAAAGAAACAGCTTCCCTAAGATTTCCATAACAGCAGCATTCCTCCTTCGCAGCAGTTATTGAGGGGGTACAAAGAGCCATCGCAAGGAAAGCAGCAAGAAGTTTGGCTGATAGTCTGACCACAAGGACTATACGTTGAAATGGGCGCCCGAACCGGAGACTTTCATAGAGCAACGCTTTGTTTTTGATTGCATTGTAGTAAAATCCTCGAAGATATACCTTTGACCAAAGGCAGTAGTAGCACGTTTTTGATAGGTATTGTCAAGATCACATCAACGGAACATCATTACAATGAAAAGATCTGCTCTTGCGGACATCAAAATAAATGGATGCAAGGAAGATGTGCATTTTTCTATATTCCTGAAAAGGCCTTCCTATCAACAGAAAAATCGTCCCGCATACCAGGATACTCACAAGGCACCTGAGGAAAACTACATTTGAGATGTTTTAAAACGTCTCAAATGTAATTTCGCCCTTTGCGAGACACTGATTTTCAAATACATAAATCGGTATCAAATAGCCCTCTCAGAAGCTGGAAAAGCGAAGAAGTTTACTCTTATTGAAAGTCGTCGCGTCCATGTCCGCCAATATATCTTTGTCATTCGAAAATCGTGCGCTATTTTCCACTTGTCGAAATAGGCATTCCCCACTATCCTAAAAAACGTCCCGCAAGCTGTGAT
This sequence comes from uncultured Prevotellaceae bacterium, assembly GCA_900314335.1. Taxonomy (GTDB): domain Bacteria; phylum Bacteroidota; class Bacteroidia; order Bacteroidales; family Bacteroidaceae; genus UBA6398. The sequence goes on from OMUV01000105.1 coordinate 11,450, forward strand.
TCTTACAAGGTACCTGAGGAAAACTACATTTGAGATGTTTCAAAACGTCTCAAATGTAATTTTGACCTTTGCGGGACGCTGATTTTCAGATACATATATTGGCCTCAAAATCGCCTTCTCGGGGGCTGCAATAGGCAGATGTGAGTGAAGATAATTGATGAGCGTGGTTTTCCCAGCTATCGCGACCCCAAAACCATATTGCATTTCTCTTCGCTATAATTCTGCTGCAGCGCTGCGCATTCCGCTTTATGGGCGATGTAGCTA
>OMUV01000112.1 GCA_900314335.1 uncultured Prevotellaceae bacterium
ATATATAATATGCGTGCAGGGAGGGCGGACGTCGTCAGACGCGCGGCGGAGGTTGTATCTTTGCATTGCTCACACGGAAAAAGGGCGGCGGCTCCGGAGCGCCGCAATCCGGTGGGCAACATTACTAACCAACCAAAAAACTCTATTATCATGATCTACTACAAAGTTATCAAGCGCAAGAATCCCAAGGACGGCACTGTCAAGTTTTACGCCCAGTCGAAGAACCAGTCGTACATGACGCTGGATGATGTGGCGGAGAACATCAGCCGCGAGTGTACGCTCACCGTCCACGATGTCAAGGCCGCGCTCTCGGTGCTCGAGGAGCAGGTGACTCTGGCTCTCTATGAGGGCAAGAGCGTACGCTTCGGCGATCTCGGTTCGTTCCACCTCACCATCAAGTCGAGGGGCGTGACCAACAAGGCGGACTTCAAGGCCAGCGATGTGAAGCGCGTGATGGTGCGCTTCGTGAGGAGCCGCGCCATGCGCTCGGCCTTCGACCTCTCCAACAGCAAGATCAAGTTCGCCAACAGCGAGGCCTCCACTACTACGAGCGGCAGCTCTGAGGTGACCCCGAACGCATAGCCGGCGGCCGCGCCCAGAGCGACCTCTGAGACAACCTGAGCAGAAGCTCCGTGGCTCCAGTGTGAGCTGCGGAGCTTTTTAGATGGCGTAAAGGGCGCCGGGGCAGCTTATTCCATATAAAATGCTTACTTTTGCATAATCATTATCGGGGAATAAACATATAATATGAATATAGAGAATGTATTGGCTTCGGCTGCGGCCGGGGCTGTGAAGGCCCTCTACGGGGCCGATGTCAAGGACGGCATGATACAGCTGCAGCGCACACGCCGCGACTACGAGGGTTCCATCACGCTGGTGGTGTTCCCGCTCCTGAGGCTCTCGCACAAGAAGCCCGCTGACACGGCGGAAGAGGTGGGCAGCTATATGAAGGAGCACTGCGACGCCATAGACAGATACAATGTGGTGGGCGGTTTCCTGAACATCAGTCTCGCCCCCGCGGCGTGGACCTCCCTGCTGGAGGACATGGACGCAGCGGAGCGCTACGGTGTGACGCCCCACGACGAGACCTCGCCGCTCTGGATGATAGAGTATTCCTCCCCCAACACCAACAAACCGCTTCATCTGGGCCATGTGCGCAACAACCTGCTGGGCTGGGCGCTGGCCAACATCGAGGAGGCGTGCGGCAAGCGCGTGGTCAAGACCAACATAGTCAACGATCGCGGCATCCATATCTGCAAGTCCATGCTGGCCTGGCAGAAGTGGGGCAACGGCGAGACGCCCGAGAGCTCCGGCAAGAAGGGCGACCACCTCATAGGCGACTACTATGTGCTCTTTGACAAGCACTATCGCGAGCAGGTAGCCGAGCTCAGCCGACAGTACGAGAGCGAAGGCATGGAGGCCGAGGCGGCCAAGGACAAGGCCGAGAAGGAAGCGCCCCTCATCCGGGAGGCGCACGCTATGCTCGTCAAATGGGAGCAGGGCGACAAGGAGGTGCGCGCGCTGTGGCGCAAGATGAACGAGTGGGTCTACGCCGGATTTGACGAGACCTACCGCGCCCTCGGTGTGGGATTTGACAAGATATACTACGAGAGCGACACATATCTCGTGGGCAAGAAGCTCGTGGAGGAAGGCCTGGAGAAGGGCCTCTTCTTCCGCAAGGAGGACGGCAGCGTGTGGGCCGACCTGCGCGACGACGGCCTCGACGAGAAGTTGCTCATCCGCTCCGACGGCACATCGGTCTATATGACGCAGGACATCGGCACGGCCAAGCTGCGCTATCAGGACTTCCCCATCGACAAGATGATCTACGTGGTGGGCAATGAGCAGGACTACCACTTCAAGGTGCTCTCCATCCTCCTCGACCGCCTCGGATTCAAGTGGGGCAAGAGCCTGGTGCACTTCTCCTACGGCATGGTCAACCTGCCCAACGGCAAGATGAAGAGCCGCGAGGGCACGGTGGTGGACGCCGACGATCTGATCGAGGAGATGGTGGCGCAGGCCCGCACGGCCGGCGACGCCCTGGGCAAGTTTGCCGACCTGAGCGAGGAGGACAAGGCTAAGACGGCCCGCATCGTGGGCATGGGTGCGCTGAAGTATTTCCTGCTCAAGGTGGACGCCCGTAAGAACATCCTCTTCAACCCCGCCGAGAGCATCGACTTCAACGGTAACACGGGCCCCTTCATCCAGTACACCTACGCCCGCATCCGCTCCGTGCTGCGCAAGGCCGCAGGCGAGGGCCTTAAGATAGGCGGGTCGATAGCGCCGGGCACACCGCTCAACGACAAGGAGGTGGAGCTCATCCGCACCCTGTCCGAGTTTCCCGCCACTGTCAGGCAGGCCGGCGAGGAGATGAACCCCGCGGACATAGCCAACTATTGCTACGAACTGGTCAAGAGCTACAATCAGTTCTACCACGACTACTCCATCCTGCACGAGGAGAACGAGGATATCCGGCACATGCGCCTGGTGCTCTCCTCTATGGTGTCCAAGGTGGTGCGCACGGGCATGAATATGCTGGGCATCGAGATGCCCGAGCGAATGTAAACAGGCCGCCGCGCCCGTTCTCACGGTCATGCTCACCGCCATTCCCGTTGCCATTCTCACGGCCATACTACCGGTCGTTCTCACCGCCATGCTCTCCCAGCTTTGCCATGTTGCCGTCGTCCTCCCGCTCAGCGGGCAGGGCGCGCGCTGTGATGTCCCCTCTGTAGAAGCCCCTGCGCTGTAGATGAGCAAGAAGAGATATTACACTGTCTGGGTGGGCCACGAGCCCGGGGTTTACGCGTCGTGGGACGAATGCGAGGCGCAGGTCTCCGGCTACAAGGGCGCCAGGTACAAGGGCTTCGCCACGCGCGAGGAAGCCGAGCGGGAATATATGTGCGGCCTCCCGTCTGAGCGCAGCGCCGGGGTGCAGGCCTACGCCGCCGCAGCCGCCGATAGCGCAGCGGGGGCCGGGAAGAATGCAGCGGTTACCGGAGAGAATGTACCGCGTGCCGGGAAGAAAGCTCCGCGTGCCGGAAGGATATCAAAGACTAAGGGAAAGAATGCATCAGCGGCGGGCAGTACTACCTTGGCGCCGTCGGCCGGCGCAGGGGATCCGGCAGCAAATGCGAAGGCTTCCGGCGCTGACGTTGTCGCTCCCGGGGCCGCAGCATTATCTTTGGCTCCCGCCACATCTGCCGCGGCCGCCCGGAAGGGCCGGACGGGGAGCAGCAGAGCGGCGCGCACCATTACGCTGCCTGCGGAAGTGCCCCCGATGTCCGTCGCCGTCGATGCCGCATGCTCGGGCAATCCCGGGATGATGGAATACCGCGGCGTATACCTCAGGGACGGGCATGTCCTGTTCCACTACGGTCCCGTCTGGGGCACAAACAATATTGGCGAGTTCTTGGCCATTGTCCACGCTCTCGCACTTCTCAAAAACCGCGGGGTAAGCGGCGTCCCCGTCTATTCGGACAGCCGCAACGCCATGCTATGGGTGAAGCTGCGCAAGTGTCGCACGAAGCTGCAGCGCGACGGGCGCACCGAGCAGCTGTTCCGCATGATAGAACGCGCCGAAGCGTGGCTCAGAGACAACAAATACGATACTAAAATCATAAAATGGGACACGGCCCGATGGGGAGAAATTCCTGCCGACTTCGGGCGTAAACATTAGACGAAGCGCTACTCAATATGAAAGAATTCTTCAAGGTCTTGGGCAGATACGTGATGCCGTACAAGGGCTACTTGGCCGGCTCACTCTTATTCAACCTCCTCTCTGCCATGCTCAATGTGTTCTCGTTCATGTCCATCATCCCGATGCTTCAGATGCTTTTCGGCATGAACAGCAAGGTCTACCACTTCATCCCCTGGGACACGGCCGGCATGAGCTTCAAGGACATCGCTGTCAACAACGGCTACTATCTCACCGACCAGCTCATCGCGATCTACGGCGCCTCGACGACGCTCCTGCTGATAGGCCTGTTCCTCGTGGTGACCACCCTGCTCAAGACGGGCAGCTATTTCGCCTCGGCCGCCATCATGGTGCCGATGCGCACAGGCATCGTGCGCGACATCCGCATCCAGGTATATCATAAGATCCTCTCCCTGCCGCTCTCCTTCTTCAGCGACGAGCGCAAGGGCGACATCATAGCCCGCATGAGCGGCGATGTCAACGAGATCGAGAACTCGGTGACGGGCTCGCTCGAGATGCTTATCAAAAATCCTATCCTTCTCATCTGCTATTTCGCCGTGCTCATCTATACCAGTTGGCAGCTCACGCTGTTCACCATCATTGTCCTGCCCGCCATGGGCTGGGCGATGGGCCGCATAGGCCGCAAGCTCAAGAGTAAGTCGCTCTACGCGCAGAACAAGTGGAGCGAGACGATGGCCCAGCTCGAGGAGACGCTCGGCGGCATGCGCATCATCAAGGCCTTCACGGCTGAGCGCAAGATGGCCGACCGCTTCGACAGCTGCACCAACAATTACCGCCACGCCGCCACGCGTGTAGCCATCCGCCAGGCCTCCGCCCACCCGGTGAGCGAGTTTCTCGGCACAGTGCTCATCGTGCTGGTGCTCTGGTACGGCGGCACGCTCATCTTCTCCAAGCACTCGCCCATCGACGCCCCCACATTCATCTTTTATATGGTGATCCTCTACAGCATCATCCAGCCGCTCAAGGATTTTGCCAGGGCTACGTACAACATCCCCAAGGGCATGGCATCGGTCGAGAGGGTCAACAAGATTCTCAACGCCCCCAATCCCATCCGCGAGGACCCCAATCCGCTGCCTTTCTCAGGCCTGAAGAACGAGATCTGCTTCAACGACGTCCACTTCTCCTACGGCACCGGCGCCGAGGTCATCCACGGTGTGTCGCTCAGGATAAAGCGCGGCGAGACAATAGCCATCGTGGGGCAGAGCGGCTCCGGCAAATCGACGCTCGTGGACCTGTTGCCCCGCTACCATGATGTGACGGGCGGCAGCATTACCATCGACGGCGTCGACATCCGCCACCTCAGAATAGCGGACCTGCGCGGCATCATCGGCAATGTCAACCAGGACGCTATCCTTTTCAACGACACATTCTACAACAATATCACCTTCGGCGTACAGCACGCCACGATGGAGGAGGTGATAGCCGCCGCCAAGGTAGCCAACGCCCACGAATTTATCATGGAGAGCGAGAAGGGCTACGAGACTACCGTCGGCGACAGGGGCTGCCGCCTCTCCGGCGGACAGCGCCAGCGCATCAGCATAGCCCGCGCCATCCTCAAGAACCCCGACATCCTTATCCTCGACGAGGCTACCTCCGCCCTCGACACCGAGAGCGAGCGACTCGTGCAGCAGGCCCTCGACCGCCTCATGAACTCGCGCACCACCATCGCCATCGCCCACCGACTCTCGACCATCAAGAACGCCGACGAGATATGCGTCCTCCACGAGGGAAGGATTGTGGAGCGCGGCACACACGACCAGCTCATCGCCCTGAACGGCTATTACAAGAAGCTGCACGACATGCAGCAGCTCTGATCCTCATATCTCATCGCGATGAAACGCTATTTCCTCTTTCTGCTTCGCGTCTTCCTGCTCTTCCTCCTCTATTTCGTGCTGTGGAAGGCCGCCTTCATGATCTTCAATGTCTCCGCCCATCGCACAGCGGGCCTGACGGACTATTTCGCCGTCGTCTTTCACGGCCTTCCCCTTGACATAGCCACATCCTGCTACCTCCTCGCGCCCATCGTGCTGCTCATGATGGTCCACATCTGGAGGCGCGTCCCCTTTATCTACTACATCCTCGAGGGCTACTATGTCCTCGTCGCCGTGCTCTCCACGCTCATCTGCGCCGCCGACACCTGTCTCTACTCGTTCTGGGACTTTAAGATCGACGCCACTATCTTCAATTACCTCTCCACCTTCGGCAGTGTCACCAACAGCATCAGCGGCGCCTACCTCACCGCCGGTCTGGCGGCGTGGGTGCTTGTGTCGATCCTCTTCTTCCTTGTCCTGCGCACGGCCACACCTACCGACTTCCGTTTCCCGCCCCGCGCGCGCCGCATCCCCGTCACGCTGCTCTCGCTGCTGCTCTGCGCGCTCATGTTCCTCGGCATCCGCGGCGGCATAGGGCGCTCGACGGCCAATGTGGGCATGGTGTATTTCTCCCCCAACCAGTTTCTCAACCACTCGGCCGTCAATCCCGTTTTCAGCCTGTTCTCCTCGATGGCCAAGTCGCGCAACTATTCGCGCATGGGCCGCTTCTACAGCGCCGCGCGGGCCGACTCGCTCTATCAGTCGCTCCTCATCTCGCCTGAGAGCGTCGACACCGACTCGCTCCTCACCACACGCCGCCCCAATGTGCTCATCGTTATCCTGGAGAGCTTCGCCGGCACCTTCGTTGGCGCGATGGGCAATCCCGCCGGCATCACGCCGCAGTTTGACGCCCTTACCCGCGAGGGCGTCTTCTTCACGCAGTTTTATTCCACCTCCTACCGCACTGACCGCGGCGTCCTCTCCATCCTCAGCGGCTATCCCGCCTTCCCCGAAGCCTCGCTCATGAAGATGCCCATCGCCTCGCGCCACCTGCCCTCCATCGCCGCCTCCCTCCGCCGTGCGGGCTACACCAACTCATTCCTCTACGGCGGCGACATCAACTTTACCAACATGCAGAGCTACCTCCGCTCGACGGGTTATACCGACATTGTGGGCGACACCCACTTCACCCCCGAGCAGCGCCTTACCCACGGCTGGGGCGTGACGGACAGCATTACCTTCGACTACCTCTACTCCAGCCTCCGTCGCCGTCCCGCCGCTGGCGGCCGCTGGCAGACCACCTTCCTCACCCTCGCCTCCCACGAGCCCTGGGGCGTGCCCTACAACCGCTTCCCCAATGATGAGAAAGCCAACGCCATCGCCTATGTGGACCACTGCCTCGGCAAGTTCATCGCCCGCATGAAGCGCACGCCGCAGTGGAAGAACCTGCTCATCGTCTTCCTGCCCGACCACGGCATCGGTTACCCCGACGGCCTGACGGAGGACAATCCGCGCCGCTACCACATCCCGATGCTGTGGGTGGGCGGCGCCGTGCGCGGTCCCCGCACCGTCGACAGGATCTGCGGTCAGAACGACCTCGCCGCCACGCTGCTCGGGCAGATGGACATCGCTCACCGCGAGTTCGCCTTCTCGCGCGACGTCCTCTCCGCCACCTACCGCTATCCCTTTGCCTACCACACCTTCGACAACGGCATGGCCTTCGTCGACTCCACCGGCGCCACCGTCTACGACATCACCTCCGGCCGCGTGCTCACCGACCGGCCCACGCCGTCCGCGCGCCGCCTCTCGCTCGGCAAGGCGATAGTGCAGAAAAACTACGACGAGCTCTCCCGTCTGGAGCAGCAGCGGTAGTTTCCCCACATCCTTACGACATCCCAGCCCTGCGCGATGATCCCGCGGGTTGCCACGCAGGGGCGGCTTGCGCAATGCCCCGCGCCTTCTTATCCTGCGCCTCCGGCAATGCGCCATCCCCCTGAGGCAATGCGCCCTACCGCAGGGCGCCGCCCTCTTTCGCGTTTATGTTATCGGATTATTGCTGTCCGGTAAGCATCGGACTGGCCTCCCCAAGCCCATTTTTGGAGCTCTTCTAATTGTTTGAGAATCAGCTTTCCCAAAAGGCCAAAATTACATTTGAGATGAGAGAAATCATCTCAAATGTGTTTTTCCTCATGTCCTATGTAGTTTTCGACTTATGCGGAAGGTTTTTGTGATGTGTGGAAAACCCTTTTTCAAAATGCGGAAAAAGGGCAGTTGTTTCGGATGGCAAAGTTATATCAACCGTGCAGGAATATGAGGACATCTATACGAGGCACTTTTTCTCAGCTGTGGGCGAAGTTTGCCGGGAATACAAAAAGCGCGATGCCGTATTGAGGCGGCGTTAGCTGGGAGGGCCGCTGCAGCACGGCCCGCTTTGCCGCAAAAGCAAAATCGCGGCGAGGTGCGCGAGTAGATCAAGGGTTGCGAAGGCGGGGCAGGGCAGTGGCCGGTTCGCCGTGCCGCCAGACATACATATATTACAAGGCTGCATACATATTATATAAGGCGTCGCGCATAGTTACCAGGGCTGTCACGCATATAATATAATGCGTCCCGCCCGCAAGACACGCCGCCGCTCATGCCTCCGAGCCCGCCATACATTATAAATATGTATCGCCGCTGTTATATCCGCCGCGATCCGCGCGGGCTGGGGATCCCTCTGATGCTGCGCGGCGCGCTGATCGCGGCGGATACGCATCGCTTTAGTCAACCGTCAGCCAGCTTATACATTGTTATTCATCCGTTTTCAAAATAAATGTTTACCATTTCCGGCCGCGACTTCCTTTTCCACATTGTTAAATATGTGAACATGATTAATTTCATTTTTGTTTTTAGGGCGATTATAATTACTATTTAACCAACTCGCATTTTTCGCCAAAATCGACGAAAAGCAAAAGAAGTTTGTATCGAATGTGAACGATGTGTACAAATTCTTAAAATTCATCCTTCTTCGCGGCTCGTTCTCCGCGATGGTCTCTCACGCGCGCGCGTATTATATATATGAGTGTGCGGAAATGCTTTTCTGTCGCCGTTTTTGCGAAGGTCTCCGGAGGGGCGGAGAAGTGCGCATTACGCCGGCCCCGGGAGGGCCGTAATGGGGGTTGAAATGTTAAAATCCGGCGTCCCGACCCGCCCGGAGAAAATAAAATCCGCGAAGTCCTAAAAAAATCGCGAGCGGACGCTTGTTTTTCGTGTTTTATTATTAATTTCGTCTCCGGAACCATCGGGTTTTTTACAAAATATGGAGAATGTGGAGTAAAAATGCGGAAAAAACTGCTTCGAGAGTTTGCAGAAAATAAAATAATCTGTACTTTTGAGGGTGCATATCTCTAAAAGAGTATATAAATACTTAGCTAAGAACGAGGTCTGATTTGGTAAAATTCAACCTAAGACCATAAAAATTAAACGATTAATCTCTCTTCAGAGTAAAATGAATAGTGTATTTCAATCCAGGGAATTCAGGGGGCTTTGCCATTGGCAAAAAGCCTTTGTCTATCGGCTTGTCTATATGGACATTAAAGAAAACAATCGAAATAAAACAAATATAAAAGGATAAATTTAATGTGTATGAAAAACCGTTTGATCAAAGAAGGTAGAAAGTGGCTCACAGCCATGTGTATACTCACGATGTGCGGGTTGACGTACTCCTGCTCCGATGATTATGATCTGCCCGACAAGAAGCCAAGTTGGCTCGGTGCCAGTATCTATGATTATCTGGTGGACCAGAAGAACTATACCAATACCGTGCGTCTAATCCAGGATTTGGGTTATCAGGAGGTGTTGGAGCGCACGGGCAGTAAGACGCTGTTCGTAGCCGACGACGATGCCTTCGCAAAGTTTTATCAGAACAACAGCTGGGGCGTACATAAGTACGAGGACCTGACTAGGTCTCAGAAGAGCCTTCTGCTCAGCTCCTCCATGCTTGACAATGCCTACCTGCTCGAGATGATGACCAACATCAGCTCGGGAAGCACGATTGCCAAGAACCAGTGTCTGCGTCAGCCCACCTCGGCTTCGGCCACTGACTCCATTCCGTTCTTCGCATGGGACGGCAATGACATCCCTCAGACATACAACGAGGATGATGAGTCGCCTGACATCGACTACTGGAAGCGTTTCCGCACACAGGACAAGGGCGGTATTTGGCTCGCCCTCGACGGAAGCACCCCGCTCATGCTCCACTTCCTGGCCGGTCAGATGGGTGAGTCCAACATTACCGATGAGGACTTCGAGACCCTGGTGGGCTCAAAGCGCGAGCCGACCGATGCTCACATCTACGGTAGCAAGGTGATCGAGCAGGATCAGACCTGCCTCAACGGCTATGTGGACAAGCTGGACCGTGTGCTCCTCACCCCGGATAACATGGCCGAGATGATCCGCACCAATGGCAAGACCAATATCTTCAGCCACATGCTCGACCGCTTCTCCGCTCCGTTCTACAACGCCAGCCTGACGTCCTCTCACCTGCAGCTCACCGGTATCCGCGACTCCGTGTTCTCGAAGCGCTACTTCTCGGCTCGCTCCTCCAGCGGACGTCTGGACCGCGATCCTTACGGAAATACCTTCCAGTACCCGCTCGACTACGATCCCGGATGGAATGAGTACTATCCCGAGGGCCAGCAGCTCTACACCGATATGGGCGCCATGTTCGTGCCCTCCGACGAAGTGCTCGAGAAGTACTTCCTCCCGGGTGGTGCCGGCGAATTCCTTATGGAGGCTTACGCCAAGAAGGAAAACACCGCTGAGAACCTCATATATAATATAGACCAGATACCTCTCCGTATCATCTGCAAGTTTGTGCAGAACCTGATGAAGACCTCCTTCATCAACACCGTGCCCAGCAAGTACATCACCATCATGAATGATGCCAAGGACCCGATGTTCGGTACTGTCGAGGGCGGCGTCGAGGGCTTCCGCGCTACGATCGATACCACGCTCCTCGCCAACAACGGTGCTGTATATATAATGAATCAGGTATTCGCTCCCGCAGCTTATGCAGCCGTATCCGCTCCTGCTCTCGTGGGCAAGGACATGAAGATCTTCAACTGGGCCATCTCGGCTGATGACTCCTACATCACCAATCCTAACTCGGCTCCTCTGAACGCATTCTTCTCCTACTACCTGCTCGCCATGAGCTCCCGCTTCAGCTTCTTCATCCCGACGGATGACGCTCTGGGTACATACTACGACGAGGTGACTGCCCAGAAGCAGCAGCCCCGTATGCTCTCCTTCTATTATAGTACACGTCGCCAGGATGCTTCCGCTCCTGTCAAGGCCCGCTCCTACAGATGGGATCCTGCCACCAACGAGATCGGCAGCGCTATCCCGGGCTCCGTACAGGCCAGCGAGATCAACAACCGCCTCAAGGACCTCCTCGACTCGCACATCATCGTGCACTCCGACGCTGAGGCCAAGACAGGTTTCGGTTCGCTCAATCAGTATTATGTGACCAAGGGCGGAAGTGCTGTCAAGATCTCCAACCAGAGCGACTACAGCCTCTCCTCCGACTTCGACCAGACCAAGACCGGATTCCACGTACAGGGCGGCTTCCAGATCGACAATGATACAGTCTGCACCGTGCTGCGCACCTACGACCGCCGTCAGGAGACCACCGGTTACGGTAACGGTATGACCTACGTCATCGACAAGCCTATCCAGACCACTATGAAGTCGGTCTACAGCGTGCTCCAGGGCGAGGGCGAGACTTCTCCGTTCTATCAGTTCTTCAACCTCTGCCAGGTAGACGCCAACCTCCTCGAGAGAGCAGGTGTTGCCGACAGCGTTAAGAAGGTGGAGGACAAGGATACGGAAATTCAGAAATATACCATCTTTACTTCTTCTCAAAACGGTCTTACCGATAATGTCCGCTTCTTCAACTCCTTCCGTTATACTGTCTATGTGCCGACCAATGAGGCTGTCCTCGATGCTATCGATCACGGACTGCCCACATGGGACGAGATCTCTGAGGTGATCACCAATGGTGAGAACGAGGTACAGGCCGCTACCGACGCCGGCAAGAGCGAGGAAGAGATCCTCGCCATCACCCGCGCCTACAAGATCAAGGCTCAGGCTATGATCACCTGCCTGGTCAACTTCCTCAAGTACCACTTCCAGGATAACTCCATCTTCGCCGACCGCAACGCTATCGAGCCCACCAAGTATGAGACGGCCTGCATCAACAATGCTACCAACCGTTATCGTTCCGTCAAGGTGTCCTCCACCGGCAACGGTACTCTGAACGTCCGCTCGGTATACAGCACCGACGCAGCCGGTAATGATGTTGAGGGTCCTGTACGCAAGGTGACCGACGACGCTACTCTCAAGAACATCATGACACGCGACTACACCTTCAATGCTCAGGCCCGCAACGCCACTACCATAGAGACCTCCTCTTATGCAGTAGTTCATCAGATTGATGGTGTGCTCAACTTCAAGCAGCTAACAAATGACCGTTACGACAGCGATTGGGCTACCACCGGCAGCGCTCGCAGGTTCATCGCTAAATATCGTATCCGGAAATAAAATATACAACCATGAATAAAATAAAATATCTATTGCTCTTCGCAATGTGTCTCTGCCTGAGTACGGCAGTGGCGCAGGATCGCATTTCCGGACACGTTTGGAACAAAGCCGACGGACCGGTGATGATGGCCAACGTGGTGGAAATAGACGGTAACAATCGTATTGTCAACAATACCACCACCGATGTCAATGGTAACTTCTCTATGCCGGTCAAGAACCGCAAGAACAGACTCGAGATCTCCTACATCGGATACACCAAGTACAGCCAGGTGATAGGCGCCACCAAGGTGTTCCGTATCGAGCTCAAGAGCCGCACACAGCTGCGCACCGTGACTGTGACCGGAAAGCAGAGAGTTAAGACCAACGGACTCAGCATCCCCAAGAAGGAGGTTTCCGTGGCTACCCAGACTCTTAATATGGATGATATGAAGGGTCTCTCCTTCGAGACCGCCGACCAGGCCCTTCAGGGTCAGATAGCCGGACTTGATATCGTGATGAATTCCGGTAACCTTGGTTCCGGTACTACCATGCGTCTGCGTGGTGTTACCTCCATCAATGGTAACCAGGAGCCCCTTATCGTAGTAGATGGTAATATCCTCGAGGACTACAGCTCCTCGGATATCGACCTTCAGGATATGGACAACACCGAGCAGTTCGCTCAGCTCCTCCGTGTGCAGCCCGAGGACATCAAGAGCATCGATGTGCTCAAGGATGCCGCCGCTACCGCTATCTGGGGTGCGCGTGGTGCCAACGGTGTGATCCAGATCACTACCCGTCGTGGTCACCGCGGTCCTACCCGCGTGGACTTCTCCTACCGCTTCACCGGTTCATGGCAGCCCAAGGGTATGAAGATGCTCAGCGGAGATGAGTACACCATGATGCTCAAGGAGGCTTACTTCAACCCCTCTCAGAGCAACATCGCTTCTAACATCGTCGAGATCTCTTATGACCGCAGCCGTCCTATGTACTTCGGCAACTTCAATAAGAATACCGACTGGAGAGACGAGGTTACACAGTTTGGTCAGACTCACAACTACGCACTCGTTCTCTCGGGTGGTGGTGAGAAGGCACAGTTCCGTATCTCCGGTACCTACGACCACGAGACCGGTACTATCATCAAGCAGCAGCTCGATCGTTTCTCCACCCGTATGGCCCTCGACTACTACGTGAGCGACCGTATCAAGTTCTCCTCCAACTTCTCGCTCAACTATACGAACAATAAGAAGAACTACACCGGAATCCTCGACAAGGCATATAAGGCCATGCCTAACATGACCGTTTACCGCTACGAGTACGACCCCGAGACCGACGACTATTACAATACTCACGAGTACTTCAAGATGTTCCCGGCTTCCGGTAGTGCAGGTTCCGTATCCGACGGTTACACTTCCTATTACCTCCGTGACATGGTGTCCAACGGTAACCCTGTTGCCATTGCCAACCTGTCCTGGCTCAAGGAGAGCACCTATACGATCGACCCGCAGTTCAAGATCGAGTACAAGCTGCTCGGCAAGGACGAGAATTCTACACAGCTCAACTACGAAGGTGAGGTATATATGAATGCCTTCACCAAGACCAACAAGGCTTACTATCCCGGCGTGCTCTCCAGCTCGCACTGGTATGATGACGGTGGTGTCAACCTCGCCAGCAACTACGATAACAAGAGCCTTACCTTCACGACCCGTCACACCCTCTATTTCACTCCTAAGCTCGGCAACGGCGACCACTCGCTCTCCGCTATGGCCCGTATGGAGATGACCACCTATACCAGCGATGACCAGAACATTTCCTCCAATGGTCTGAACAGCGGTATTACCGACCCGAGCGTACAGGCTTACCTGACCGGTACTTCCACGAGTATCGGCAAGGGCCACAGCATGGGCGTCCTCGGTAGTATCCACTATGCTTACAAGAGCCGCTACATAGCCGACTTCACTCTCCGTGCAGACGGTAGCACCCGTTTCGGTAAGGATAAGCGCTGGGGTTTCTTCCCCGGTATCTCCGGTCGTTGGAATATCAGCGATGAGTGGTTTATGAAGCCCTACAGAAAGATCATCAGCATGCTCGCCTTCCGTCCGGGTTGGGGTATCAACGGTAACCAGCCGGGCTCCGAGGGCCTCATGTACAACACCTATTCCAGCACCGGCTCCTACATCGGCATGACGGCTATCGCTCCTCAGAACCTTCGCCTCACCGATCTGAGCTGGGAGAAGACCTCTTCCTGGAACCTTGGTTTCAACCTCAACCTTTTCGAAGACCTCCTTCAGTTTGATCTCAACGTTTACCATAAGTACACCGATGACCTTCTCATGCAGAATGTGCGCATTCCTTCCTCTACCGGTTTCAGCACCCTTTCCTGGGCTAACGTCGGTAAGATGGAGAACAAGGGATGGGAGCTCAACTTCGTCACAAAGAAGATTCCTGTAGTGCGCAAGCTTCAGGTAGTCGGCAAGTTCAACATCGCACAGAACGTCAACGAGATCACCGAGATGGATCCCAGTGTGCTCTCCAGCCTTAATGGTGACTTCAACTATAACAACGAGACCTGGATGAGCCGTGTACAGGTGGGCAACGCCCTCGGCGGTATCTACGGCTTCCGTTACAAAGGCGTTTACCGCTTCGACTACGACCACAGCGGCTACTTCGCCGACGAGTCGAAGAATACTCTCTACGGCAACCGCACCGCAGCCTATGCTGAGGCTCACGGTGAGAATGCTACCTGCCCTGTGGCACGCGATGCCAATGGAAATATCATCTACGATGCCAAAGGTGATCCTCTCCAGATGTACTACAACTACGGCGGACGTAACTATACCTTCAGCGGTGGTGATGTGATCTACGAGGATATCAACCACGATGGTCAGATCAACGAGCTCGATATGGTTTACCTTGGTAGCTCCAATCCTAAGCTCAACGGTGGTTTCGGTATCGACCTTTACTATGGTCGCTGGACTCTCAAGACCAGCTTCAACTTCCGCTATGGTAACAAGATTGTTAACCTCGCCCGTATGAACGCCGAGGATATGCGTACCAACCGTAACCAGAGCACCGCAGTACGCTGGCGCTGGCGCAAGAACGGTGATATCACCGAGATACCTCGTGCCATGTCGGCCGAAGCAGGTACTTCCTATAATGCTCTCTGCAGCGACCGCTACGTGGAGAAGGGTGACTACATCCGCTTCCAGTACGTACAGATTGCTTACGACTTCGATGCCAAGAAGATCAAGCGCTACGGACTCCACTCCCTGCGTATGGCTCTCTCCGGCAACAACCTGATCTTCTGGAGCCGCTACTCAGGCGTAGATCCTGAGCACTCTGCCAGCGGATTCAGCCCCTGCTTCGACAGCTCGCAGACACCGCGTTCGCGCTCCTTTACGTTCAGTATTAATGTAGGATTCTAATGCATATTTAGCAATGAAAAAGAGAAATATATATAAAGCTTTGTGTGTGACAGCCTGCTCGGCTCTCATGCTTGGCACCACGTCCTGCAGCGACTTCCTGACCATCCACCCCTCCAACAAGATTACGGAGGAGGAGTTCTGGGAGGACCGCAACGACCTCGAGAGTGCCGTAATGGGATGCTACAAGCAGTTCATCTCCTCCGACATTATGGAGCGTCTCGTAGTGTGGGGTGAGTGCCGTTCAGACAATTTTGACCTCCTCTCCGAGAACTGGGACGATATGAAGGACCTTATGAATGCCAACCTCCTCGAGACCAACGGCCTCTACCGGTGGGACGCATTCTACAAGGATATCAACTTCTGCAATAAGGCGCTCCAGTACGGACCCAAGGTTATTGAGACAGACGCCAGCTTTACCACTGAGGACTGGAAGCCCGTTGAGGCTGAGCTTAAAGCTCTGCGCGCCCTCAACATGTTCTACCTCGTACGCACCTTCCGCGATGTTCCCCTCGACTTCAAGTCCATCGGTACCGACCGTGAGGCCCGCGCCGCAAGCGGTGCTCAGGTAGCAGCCGAGGTGGTGCTCGACTCCATCATCAACGATGTGGACCGCGTCAAGGACAACGGTATGATCAAGTACAGCTCTACCGCTCAGGACAAGGGCCGCTTCACCAAGCAGTCCATCTATACCCTGCTGGCCGACATGTATCTTTGGCGTGCCGCCAAGAACGCTTCTGCCGATTCCGTTGCCAAGTACGGCAATCAGTCACAGGAGGACTATCAGAAGGTTATCACCCTCTGCGATGCTGTGCTCGATATGTATATGACGCGCTATAAGGAGGACAATCCCGACTACGCTCGTACCTCTGCCTCCAATCAGGAGAATCCCTACTTCCTCACACGTCTCCGTTCTAACGGAAGCACCAAGGATGTGGATGATGAGATCTACAATCAGATATTTATTTCCGGCAACAGTTCCGAGAGTATCTTCGAGCTGCAGTTCGACGGCAGTTCCAATAAGAATACCTCTCTGTATAATATCAGCAATGAAACCGGACTCTATTGCACCACGAACAGCGCGACCGGCCGCCTTCAGGCTGCTTCTCCTCTGCAGACCGTTTCACGGCAGCTGGACAATACCAACGGTGTCTACAGCCAGACCGATATGAGGCGCTGGGAGAACATGCGCTACACCGAGGCTGGTCAGAGAGTATTCCCCATTGCCAAGTATGTGCAGAACACTCCCACCTTCAAGGACCTTACCGACAACTCCGAGGGTGCTAAATCCGGTCTCAAGTCCACCGGTAACTTCAACTCCAACTGGATCGTTTACCGCCTGAGCGATGTGCTGCTCATGAAGGCTGAGGCCATCACAAGGCTCGCAGCCCCCACAGAGGAGCAGCTTCAGGAAGCGTTCAGTCTCGTGACGATGATACTCTATCGTTCTAATCCTACAGTGACCAGCGAGAGCGACAAGCTCAAGTTCTCCGACTATTCCACTCCCGATCTCCTCTTCAATCTCGTGATGAGGGAGCGTCGCAGGGAATTCTTCGGCGAGGGCAAGCGCTGGTTCGATCTCGTGCGCTTGGCTGAGTATGATGGTAAGACCACTAACATGCTTACCCTCCTGCTCACAAAGTATGCTACCAATACCAACGCCGTCAAGGCTAAACTGTCATCTATGAATTCTCTCTACGGACCTGTGTACGAGGATGAGCTCAAGGTTAATCCTAACCTGCATCAGAATCCGGCCTGGGAGAAGGAGAAGACTATATCGAGAAACTAAAAGGAGAGACCCGGTGTCCGGCCTCACGGCCGGCTCCGGCTACCTTTCCCGAAAGCATTTCCATCAATCAGAAATAAACACTAAAGTATATGAATATCAAATTTCGTAAATGGCTCAAATATGGCATGCTAGGCACCTTGGCTCTGGCCGGTTTTAGCGCCTGCAGTGATGACCATTTTGATATCAAATCTTCGACGCCGAAGCAAACGTTGTGGGAGGAGATAGCTTCCAATCCCCAGCTCGATTCGTTAAAGATGATATTGGAGCGTACTACATTCACCGTTGACGAATTTTCCAAGACATCGAAGCTCACGTATGCCCAGCTGCTCAACAGCTCTCAGACCTTCACGATCTGGGCTCCGGAGAACGGCACATACAACGCTGCCAAGTGGCTCGCTCTGCTCGATCAGGGCAAGAACCGCGAGGTTGAGAAGCAGTTCGTGCGCAATCATATAGCCCGCTATAACTTCGCCGGCATCAACGGTGGGGATACCATCAAGGTGACGCTTCTCAACTCCAAGGTGGTCAATTATATCCTGCCTGAGACAACTATCAAGAACATCAAGATCGACGGCAATGTGCAGGCTGCTACCAACGGCTCCCTCCACCTGCTCAAGGGCGAGGTGCCTTTCGCATCCAACCTCTACGAGGCCATCGAGTTCACTCCTGGACTTGACTCTCTCTACAACTTCCTCCACGAGGACGATACACTGATGTTCGACAAGCGAGCCAGTACCCCGGGCGCTACGGTCAACGGTCAGGTACAGTATGTTGACTCCGTATTCTACATCAGCAACAAGGTGATCGGTTCGCTCTACCTCTGGCAGAACGAGGACTCCCTGCTCATGGGTATCTTCCCCTCCAACAACGCATGGGCCGCTGCCAAGGCTAAGGTGTCCAAGTTCTTCAACTATAAGGACAAGTATCCTTATCGCGAAGACAACACCACCACCATCCTCTGGAACAAGTTTGACAAGGATTCCATGGCCGACGTGCGCATCAAGAATGTGATCCTCGGTCAGATCGTTACCTCGCTCGGCAAACAGCCCGGTTACGATGTGGAGAACACTACGCTTGAGTACTTCAAGAACTTTATGGACAACACCGACTCCATCGTGCGCGGCGGCTACACCTCGGTCGACGACCCCAACCTTTACGCTCCCTATGTGCAGAGCCTCGTGGCCGGTGCCGATCCCTTCGAGGTGTCCAACGGCTATTGCTACAAGGTGGACAAGTACAATTATCTTCCCTCCAAGTCGTGGCATCATACCATCCGTGTCGAGGCCGAGTATTCCTTCTATCAGGATGTCAACGGCTTCTCCTCGGCTCTTAAGAATGGTACATATTACGGCAGCACGGTTTACCTGAGCTCCATCAACCGCAACGACTCCATCAAGGGCATCGTAAGCAACAACGCTTTCGCTTACTTCCCCGGTTCGTCTTCGGCATCTCAGCCAACGGTAAGCTTCAAGATCCCCGGCATCCAGAGCGGCAAGTATGACATCTACGCCGTGATGGTTCCGCTCAACATGGATCAGAAGAATGTGAGCACAGAGGATACCAAGCGCAACAACTTCCAGGCCACCATCGTATACGACTACAACGATAAGAACGGTCGTAACATCAGCGAGCAGGCCAAGAATGAGGAGACAGGCGGCAACACGTTCGAGACCAGGCCCGGTGTCGTAGACAGCGTGCTGCTGTTCAAGGACTTCGAGTTCCCGTATTCTTTCGTAGGCGCCGAGCCGAGCTATCCTCTTATCCAGCTCCGCTCTGTGGTACGTACTGCAGCACAGAGGAAGGAATTCGATCCGGCTCTCTATATCGACTGCTTCCTCTTCGTGGGTAAGGATGATGAAACTGACTTATAATAGTTCTCCATTAGCTAAATAAACGACAAATGAAAGATATCAGAAAAAACCAGATTATGCAATGGGCTTTGCGAGCTTCGCTATGTCTTTTCATGCTATCGGGGACTACGGCACTGATGGCACAGGACGACGTTGATGAATCAGAAGATCAGGTCAGCGAAGAAGATTCCGCAATCCTTGCTAAGAGAAATAAGAAGAAAGTGGTAACGCCTACTTATGAGATGAAAAGCATAAGTGGTAAGGTTACCGATGCCGCGACGGGCGAACCTCTCGCAGGTGTCAGGGTGCAGGCTCTCAACAATAAGCTCTACACCGCCATGACCGGTGAGGATGGTAGCTATACCATCTCCGTGCCGACGTTCGTCAACGCTCTTTACTACGAGCTCTCCGGCTACGGAGGCATGCAGCATGCCATCAAGGCCGAGAGCGCACAGGATGTCAAGATGCTGGCTTCAGCCTTCCGTCCCATCTACTCTGATGGCACAAGCATCTTCTCTGTGGCCAGCACTACGCCCAAGAATACTACGGCGCTCACAGCTGAGACCGAGATTGAGAACTCTCTCAACGCTTCGGCCCGCTCCATCTCGCGCGGCGGCATGCCCGCTCAGGGTGCTGCAATGTTCATTCAGGGTCTCAATTCGCTCAACGCCAACGCCCAGCCTCTTGTGGTGATCGACGGTGTGATTTGGGATATGCAGTACAATCGCTCCAACCTCCACGTAGGCTTTGTCAACGATGTGCTCAACATGATTGACCCCGACGATATCGCTGACATCAAGGTTATCAAGAACGGTACCGCTTTCTACGGCGCCAAGGGTAGCAATGGTGTGATCGAGATCACTACCAACCGCGGCCACAGCCAGGCTACACGTATCAACGCCCGCATCTACGGCGGCTTCGAGACTACGCCCGACTACACCGACATGATGAATGCCGGCCAGTATCGCAGCTACCTTTCCGAGCTCATCGGTACCTATGCCGACTCCGATGATCAGAGCGCTAACTTCCACATCAACTTCCTCAACGAGGATCCCAACTATGTCTACTATCCTCTCTACCACAACAACACCGACTGGAGCAAGAAGCTCTATCGTACTGCCTACACGCAGAACTATAAGATCGGCGTACAGGGTGGTGATGATGTGGCTATGTATAACCTCTCTCTCGGCTACACCGCTGCCGACGCTACGGCTCGTATGAACACATTCAGCCGCCTCAACCTCCGCTTCAATACGGATATCTCCATCACGGACCAGCTCTCTGTAGCCTTCGACCTCGCCTACGCACGCACCACCTACAATCTGCGTGACAATGGCTGGGCTTCCAACTACAACAACGATAATATCGCATCGCCCAATGTGCTCGGCCTCATCCAGGCCCCGTTCCTCAACCCGCATGCATATGTTGTGACTTGGGATCCTGAGAATCAGGTCAACCGCGTAGCTCTTGACAAGACGGTTTACGCCGGCAAGTACTATTCTTCCAATCCTAACCCGTTCCTCTTCGCCGAGAACTATGACAGCTATGCTCTGGCCAATCCCTACTGGATTCTGATGAACGGTAAGGGCAATGACAAGAACTACCTCGAGCAGTCACAGTTCCTGCTCAATGTGGCTCCCAAGTATCAGGTGAACCGCAACCTCTCGTTCTCCGACCGCTTCAGCTACCTGCTCAATCGTACGAGCGAGAAGTACTACCTGCCTTACAATGGTACACCTTACCGCTTTATCGACGGTCTGGGAAGCATCAGCTCCTCTATCAAGTCGCAGTATGGCAAGGAGACCACGGTGTTCAACGACTTCCGTGCTGAATGGAAGAAGCAGATGGGTGCTCATTACCTCGACGTTATTGCCGGTATGCGCGCCACCAACTATTCCTATAATAACAGCTACGTGAGCGGCTATAACAACACCAACGATAAGCTGCCTAACATCTCCTACTCTCTGAGCTACATCACCTACGGCGGTACCAACGATACGTGGACCAATCTGGCCTACTACGCAAGTGCCGACTACAACTACCTCAACAAGTACTTCGCCAATGTAATGCTCTCCGCCGAGTCGTCTTCACGCTTCGGTAAGGAGGCTGACGAGGGCGTCAAGCTCTTCGGCGTACGCTGGGGCCTCTTCCCCTCCGTTCAGGCAGGATGGCTCATTTCGAGCGAGGACTGGTTCAGGGCTCCCTGGGTCAACTCTCTCAAACTGGTGGCCGGCTATGAGGAGAGCGGTAACGATGATATCGATTACTACGCTACCCGTACCTACTTCCAGAATGTCAAGGTGCTCAACACTGCTACCGGTCTTCAGCTGGCCAATATCGCCAACCCGAAGATCCAGTGGGAGACCAACCACCGCTTCAACATCGGTCTTAACGCCAATCTCTTCAACAACCGTGTGACTCTCGGTGCAGAGGTGTACTTCAACAAGATCACCAACCTCCTTACCAAGAAGGAAGTGAGCTACCTGACCGGTCTGGCCAACATGTGGACCAACGAGGGCGCTATGCGCAACAACGGTGTTGAGGTTTCGCTCAGCGGCATTATCATCAACTCTAAGGACTGGAAGTGGCAGGCCGGCTTCTCGATGGGTCACTACTCCAACAAGATCACCGAGCTTCCCTCTACCAATAAGATTCGCCTCTACAATATCGACGCCAACGGTATGCAGGGTGACCTCTACAAGACTATCAACGGATTCACAACCTCTGTCTACGGCGACGGCAACATCCTCACGGCCCGCAATCAGGCTGCCGGTGTGTTCTACGGCTACAAGACCGCAGGTGTGTTCGCTTCCGACGCTGAGGCTTCTCAGGCCGGCAAGTACGGCTACCTCAAGTACCCGACCGGTGTGGTGGGCGACTCTTACCGCGACTTCAAGGCCGGCGATGTTCACTTCGTCGATGTCAACGGCGATGGCTGGATCAGCGCTGCCGATATGGTCAAGATCGGTGACCCCAACCCCGACATCTACGGTAACATCTTCTCGACCCTCACATGGAAACACTTCACGCTCGACATCAATCTCAAGTACTCCGTGGGCAATGATATCTTCGACTATCAGCGCTCACAGCTCGAGAGAGGCAACACCGTATGGAATCAGACCAAGGCTATGGTCAACCGCTGGACCTACGACGGCCAGCAGACCAGCATTCCTCGTGTGATGTCTACTACCAACACCGAGGAGTGGGTCAACAACGAGCGCTTCTCCGATCGCTGGATTGATGACGGATCTTACATCAAGCTCAAGAAGGTGCGCCTCACCTACCAGTTACCGCTCTCCCTCAGCTGGCTGCAGGGTATCACGGTGTTCGGCGAGTGCAACAACATCTTTACCATCACCAAGTACAAAGGTAATGATCCCGAAGTCTCCTGCGGTAACGGCACCCTCTATCAGGGTATCGACACAGGTTATCTGCCCCAGAGCTTCAACTGCAACTTCGGCGTAACGTTCAACTTGTAAAATCCAGAACAATGAAAAAGAATAAGATATTCAATTTGACGCTCCTATTCGCTCTCGTGTTGCTTGCCACGACCTCGTGCTCTGACATGCTCACGCCCGACCTTGAGCGTTATTCAGAGAAGAATGGCAAGGACTCTATCTACTCATATCTTGGCATTCTCAAGAGCATGCAGAAGATTGCCGACCGTACGGTGATCCTGGGTGAGGCACGTGGCGATCTGGTCTACTCTACCAAGTATCTCAGCGACTCCGTCAGCCAGCTCTACAACTTCGACGAGGTACGTGACGGTGACAATGCGTTCCTGCAGTGCGCCGACTACTACAATGTCATCAACCAGTGCAACTTCTATCTCCACTATGTTGACACCGCCGATGTTAAGGACGAGGTGAAATATATGCAGAAGGAGTGGGCACAGGTGCAGGCCGTAAGAGCCTGGACATACATGCAGCTGGTACAGAACTATGGTGAGGTGCCTTTCTTCACCGAGCCTGTATCCAACAGCTCCCTCGGCCGCGAGATTGCCAAGTCCGGCACCAAGGCCAATCGCAAGAATCTGGCCGACCTCCTTATGAACGCAGGCCTGGAGAGGGCTTACGAACTGCAGGAGCAGTACGGTGTGCCCTACTACGGTAGGTATTCCAACGGTAGTGTGAACATCGACTCGCGTATATGCTTCTTCCCTGTAGGCCTTGTGATGGCCGACCTCTATCTGCTGGCCGACAATTACAGCAAGGCTGCCGAGAGTTACTACGATTACATCCGTCTCGACGCAAGTCAGGCCGATGTCTCAACAGCAGGCTTCATGGAGAGCGTTCAGCAGGAAGGTAACCGCTATATCACTCACGGTATCTCCGGTTGGGCAGGCCGCCTGCGCAGCTACAGCCGCAGCACCAACAGCGAGATCATCACTCTCATCCCGAGTGCAGCCTCCAAGAACAATGGTGAGGTGCTCACCTCCGTACAGAATGTTTACGGATTCAAGACTTCCGTATCCTCCGGTGGTGGCGTTTGGGGTAGCATCAACATCCAGCCTCTCGAGGAGTATCGTCAGCTCATGCCCTCCAACTATTATCTGGGCCTCAGCGACCAGCAACTCTACTGCCACTATTCTGAGAACGGCGGCGTCGATGTTCAGGAATACTACGACGGTGTAGGCGATGCCCGCGTATGGGGTACTGCTCCCTTCTGCCGCATCGATGGCGAGAACTTCCGCTTCATCGCAAAGCGTACTCCTGTCAGCGGCACCTTTTACGACTGGTCTACCCGTCTCACCTATGCTTCCGGCTACAACAGCTACTACGGCATCCCCGTCTACAGAAAGTCGCAGGTTTACCTCCGCTTCGCCGAGGCTCTCAACCGCGCCGGCTTCCCGCAGCATGCATTCGCTATCCTCAAGGATGGTCTCAACTCAGAGAACTTCCCGACTATCAACTATAAGGATTCTATCCATTATAACATAGTCAACGATTCTGATACTGTCAGCATCGATACTATCAAGGACGTGCCCTATCTTAAGGAACCGACTGCTACCCCGGGTGGTGCTTACTACATCACGCTCGCCGAGATGCTCAAGGCTCAGACAGTGCCCTACCTTGACTTCCAGGACAGCCACTTCAACAACTCTATCTCTTACGGTATCCACAGCTTTGGTAGCGGTGATACCCGCGGCTATCACGATACGCTCTATTCCTATAATATCTGCGTAGCCCAGAAGATAGCTCAGGCCTGGCAGGATGCCGGCAAGATCACTACCGATGAGGAGAAGCAGCAGCTTACAGACAGCCTTAACAAGGTCGGCATAGAGAATGCCGTGGCCGCCGGTACGATTACCGAAGCCGAAGTGACCGACGCTGTCGAGGATCTTATCATGGATGAGGACGCCCTCGAGACTGCTTACGAAGGCTATCGCTATTATGATCTGCTCCGCTTTGCCTCGCACAAGGGCAACGGTACTATCGACAACGAATGGCTTGCTAAGAAGATCGCTTCCCGTGGCTATGCTCCCGGCAAGGGATATGACACATCGCTCTACAGCCGCATCGTCGGCGGTACACGGTGGTTCCTCCCGCTCCCCGAGGATCAGTAATTCCATCGACACATAGCTAATCACTCAAATTTCTGCCCGTCGCCCATTGAGGTGGCGGGCAGATTTTTATTTGCCCGCGCCGCCGCCTGTAGGCACGCAGCCCCTCGTTCCGTATTTCGAACATCTTCCTGATTTGGCAGTTTTGGAATAATGTTCTTATATTTGCAGCATGAGAGGCAATGTAGGAGGCATTTCACATGTCGGCATCGAAAGATGTGCAGGTCTACGGAATGTCCGTTTGCCTCTCTTTTTTTGTATCATGCGAATATCAGTATGTAGAGTAACTCTTTATCAGTCGACTTACATTAGAATTGAATGTTCTGCCCTTGGCATCAAACTAGGTAGCTCCGGAATTGAAAATTATAATGCTTAGCTTGTTCTGTTCTTATCAATTTTCGGAATAATATTCTTACCTTTGCGGCAGTAGAGAGGCAGCAGATTCCTTGGGGAATATTGAACCTTTGGCAACTGCTAATCTTTGCAACATAAGACGATGTGCAATTTCACATGTCGGCTCGAAAGAGTGCAGGCTTCGGAATTCCCAACATCGTATTTTTATGCGTCTTTGCGCCAGCATTCCATTCATCGAAGAGGCATAATCTGCTCGTTTCATGCATTTCCTCGCGATTAAATTTGCCGAAAGTTAAGATGCTACTATATTTGCAGCGATAAGGCACTGAGGGAATGGTAACCTGGCGTTTGAGTCCTAACCGCCGCCCTTGGTGCCTTATTCGTTTATAGCCGTCAGGGCTTGCGATGCGCCATTATGCAGGCTGTAGATAAATGTGTGTCCTGCTATAAGATTGCTTCTCAAAATTTTTTTCCGCAGGATTCTTTCCGCAGTATCTCAACAATCTCATAACAAGGTTGCAGCATGGTTTGATTATTTCCTCAGCCCGGGAATGATTCACGAATCATGCCGGCAGAGGAATGGCGAGAAGTGAATATTCGTCGTTCATACGCTTGCATGCGTTTTGGGTGAGGCGGAAAATGGCGTACTTGTGACGGTTTATAGCCCTATGCAATTTTTTTGAGATTCAGCGTTTTCAGAAGGTCAAAATTACATTTGAGACGTTTTGGCTGGGAGGACCGCTGCCTCAGCGGTCTCCAGCCGCCGCATAAG
>OMUV01000106.1 GCA_900314335.1 uncultured Prevotellaceae bacterium
TTTTTAGGATAATGCCCCGCGCCCGGCGAGCCGCATTGCGCCCGGCGAAATAAAGGCAGAGGCTTGGGACGATGACGACCGGCCTGAACGCCGCAGCGCGCTCCGCCCGCCGCAAGGGATGGCCCGAATGGGATAATATGCGCGTTTTCGCGACCCCTGAAACAGTGATTTTGGGGTCTCTCTAACTATCAGTAAATCAATGCTCCGAAGAGGGTAAAACTACATTTGAGACGTTTTGAAACATCTCAAATGTAATTCCACTCAATTCCTATGTGAGTATCAGAGTGTGCGGGAGAGTTTTTGAAGTGTGTGGAATGCATCTTCCAAAATGAGGAAAAAGTGCATGCCTTACTGGTGCCGAATTTATATCCGTGGGGCAGGAGAATGACAACCTGCAAGGAGCGCAAATCTTGTTCTGCTCAGGGCTATGATAAGTGGGAGCTCTCATTTATTACTTCGCATACCAGCCACCGAAAAGAGAATTCTGACTCATCGGATATTTCTTGTGGACGTAGGTAGTTGCTATCCCCAGGAACGACCAGCATTGAAAAATGCCTTGCTAAGGGTTGACTGCTTATTTTTCCGGATAAGTTGCGAACATTGCGAACGCTTTTTTGTATCTTCGCACTGTCAACTAAGAATATATAACATGTTTATTTCTATTCGTCATTTCATAGCTTTCCTTCTTCTCTCTGTTACTTTTCTCTTAAGCAGTTGTGCGGTTCCGGATAACTTTGAGACTTCGGTAAAGACGCAAGGCGCGATAGAAAGGACATATTTGGCCAGAGGTAAATATGCTGTAGGCTATTTTGAGAGTGCTACCAAGGAGGCTAAATGCGGTAAGTTTGAGGTATATTATCCTACCAACGCCCCAGGTATGCGTTTCCCAGTCATAGTCATAGCCAACGGCACTGGGGTGAAAGCCTCTGCCTATTCTGTCGTTTTGAAGCATTATGCTTCCTGGGGATTCATCATAATCGGAAATGAACAGGAAAATTCATGGAGCGGAGACGGTGCCGAGGCTTCACTTTGTTACATTCTGAAATCAAACAACCTCAGGTCTTCTTCTCTCTATAACAAAGTAGACACAAGGCATATAGGCATCGTCGGCCATTCGCAAGGCGGCGTGGCCGTGTTCAATGCAGTGACTAAACAGCCACACGCTTCCAGCTATACAGCCTGTGTCGCGCTTTCTCCTACAGCTGAGCAACTGGCTGCCAATCTCAAGTGGCCCTACGATCCTACTAAGGTCAGCATTCCTACGCTTATCTTTACTGGTACGGAGGGCTTTGAGACGAAAACCGTCATCCCCTTTGCCGACCTACAGAAACTATATAATAAGATGCGGTGCCCGAAGGTGATGGCCCGCCGCAAAGGCGATGATCACGGTCCAATGCTCTACAGCGCCTGTGGCTATGTCACTGCTTGGTTCAGATGGCAACTGCAAGGAGACACCTATGCGGCCAAAGCCTTTACTGGCTCGAACCCGGAACTGAAGGCCAACACTCTCTACCAAGATCAGAAATTCAATCTGAGCTGAAAGACCATGGCAGGGACGGTCGAATCTATTACAAGCAATGGCAAGATGACACAGATGATGACGGATGCCAGTTCATAATTCCAATCTATTCGCCTTGCCTTGGACCGCTGGACAACATACGTTCCACAATCCTTCCACGACTTCTCTTGTGTACGGTGTTCAGTGCTTCTTCTTCCACAGGATTACCAGTCCCACGGCCACGATGATGTCGACGATGTGCCATACGCCCCGCCCGAGCACGATCTTCACGAACGGCTGGAAAAGCAGAGCCAGCGCGCCGAAGACCACCGCGAGGGTGATGTCGGCGGAGCGGTAGTAGCTGTAGGCCATGCAGGCGAAGACCACCATGGCGATGAAGCGCACGATGGTGTAGTAGCCGTAGGGCATCGGGAAGAGGCAGATGAGCAGCAAGGCCGCAAGAGCCAGACTGACTTTCGATAATGTTTCGTTCATTTGTTTGGATAATTAAAAATTCTCCTGCTTCATCGCGGCACACATGCTTCGCGGGGTGCCTTGTTTTCTTATTGCAAATATAGGAAATTCATCCATTCGCGCCGTTTGGGATGACTTGGGGCGCGCTATTTTACAGTTCCCGGTAATGGTGCAGGAATTCCTCCAGTTTCTCTCCCCACCAGGCTTGATGAGCACGCGAGGGATGGTCTATCCTTATGACATGGACGACGGCTCCGTCGTTGAGGTGGTATTTCCCCTGATCGCCTTTCTCCCGGTCCTGCTCCGTGAGGCCGGTATACTCCCAGCCGGGTATTTCCCAGTAATCGTAGGCCCTCCTTCCCCATACTATCACTACGTCGGGGCGCAGAACTTCCACGATCCCGGAGGCGATGGGCGAGGACTTCGCGTAGTCCTCATCCGTGTAGCTCCTGTTGTCCGGGCTGTCGGATATGGCCGTCTGGAGGAAGTTGCAGAACGCAATCCTGTTCCACAGCTTCACGCTTTCCTCGGGGGAAACGAACGGCCGGTGAAGGAAGATCTTCTCAAAGCTCATGTATGTGCCCGTCATCCAGAGGCCGTCCCGCTCCGCTTTGCCCTGCCGGAAACGGAGGTAACCGCTGACTATGCGCCGCGTGAAGCAGACGCAGTCCTCCATGTAGCTGTACATCTCGTCGTGCGTCATTCCAGCGCCCGTTCCCCTGACCCCGCACTTGTCCGCCGCGACACACGGCGCGCATCCGCAGTAATGGCTGTCGCCGAATACCAGCACTTTCGGGCCGGCACAGCGCCCGTATTCCCCGCCTATCCAGGGGAGGAAATATGCCTTAGAGAAATGGTATCGGTCGTCTGTCTGCATGGTGGTTTAGCCTGTCTCCCGCCCGCCGGCGAGCGCCGCGGGGCGCGGATGGCCGGAGACGATGCTAAGTTAGCCAGTTTTTTGCATTTCAGCAACGGAAGGGAGGCATATTATCCTCAATGTTCCGCCGCGGAATTGCGGATAATTGGGGCGAAATGAAAGAGGAAAACAGATTTTTCGTCGCCGATAAGTACTTTTCCTGCCGTCGACTTGGGAGAATTATCAGAAATTTATACTTTTATACGTCTTAAACAAATTACAATTACAGAAAGCTATCATGCAGACAGCCGTAACGACCGCCATGATTCCCCATTCTGACGGCAAGGGCTTTGAGATGACTCCCGGCACAAATGTTTGTGGTAAATCGGGTGGGGGCATTATCATTCGTATAAGCACCGCCGCAGGCGGTCAGGAATGTGTGTTTCGCTAAGTATCGATAAAATGCACATCATGTTACGCAATATCTTTCTTTTCCTGACCATATTCCTGTTCGGGTCTATGGCAGGCAGCGCGCAGAATATCATAGTAAGCGGCGACGTGAGCGACGGTCTCACGGGCCGCGGGCTCAACAATACTCCGGTCAGGATCTACGATGCGCAGAGCGGCGCGCTCCTCGGCTCCGACATGGCAAAGCTCCAGAAGGTGACCGAGAAGGGCGACTCTTGGGAGAACACTTACTACGACGACAAGAACGGCGCCCTATTCGCCATCAGGATGAAGGCCGCGCCCGAGATAAAAGTGGTAGTCGAGGCCGGCGGATATGAGCCCTGGGAGAAGACCATCGCCGTCGACCAGAAGAGCCGGCAGTGGAAGGTGAGCCTCGGCAGCATCAGCCTCGCGCCCAAAACCAAAGAGCGGCATCTCGACGAGGTCACGGTGAAGGCCACCCGGCTCAAGTTTTTCTACCATGGCGACACCCTCGTTTACAACGCCGACGCCTTCAATGTCACACAGACAGAGTCGCTGCGCAAACTCGTCGAGAAGCTGCCCGGCACAGAGATCAGGGACGGCGTCATCCGCGTCAACGGCAAGCCCATCGAGGACCTGCTCATCAGCGGCAAGGACTTTTTCAATGGCAACATTCAGGCCGCGCTCGACAATCTCCCCGCATACATTGTCAAAAATCTGAAAGTGTACAACAAGGCCGGAGAGCTCTCCGAACTGACCGGGCGCGACATGCACGACGAGCGCTATGTCATGGACGTCCATCTCAAGCGTGAATACATCGGCATATGGCTCGCAAAGCTCGAAGCGGACGCCGCCACGCACGGCTACTACGGCGGAGCGGCTATGATAATGCGTTTTGACGACCGCCAGAGCCTGATGGTGAACGGCGACATCAACAATTTCGGGCAGACCCGCGACATGCAGGACATGGTCACGATGATGGACGAGGTGCCATATCCTCTGACGACCAAGGTGGCCCGTCTCGACTACAACTACGAGCCCGGCTACACGTGGCGGTTCCGCCTCAACGGCAATGTGGAGCGCACCGACGAGGACAAAGACACATGGACAGACAACGAGACATTCCTCTCGCCGCAGAATCTCATGCAGCGCGACCTGCAGCGCTCCGACGCCGACCGCACCAAGGTGAACGCCTCCACGGCCCTGCGCTTCCGCAAGAAGACGAAGTGGTCGCACGAACTGAGTTACGCCTTCGCCTACGCCCGTGGCAGGGACAGGGAGAATGCCAGTTCGATCTCTTATTTCCGCAGCGGCGACAACCCCTGGGACGACTTCCGCATGCAGGACGCCGACACCATCACGGCCGGCAGCGGACTGCTCTACACTCTGCTCAATCCCACACGCCTTAAGACCACTTCCTACACGCATCGCGCCGACTGGTCGTCCGCTTTCAGCCTCGGCGGCAGTGTGCTCAATCTCAAGGCCGCGCTCAATCACAACACCGCCGACACGCACCGCTTTGAGAACTATCACCTCGCCTGCTTCGGCGACGGCGGGAGCGAGCGGCAGCGCCGCTTCTACGACCTGCACGACTACGCCCTCAACCTTGACGTGAACGCCGACTACCTTATAAAATATGGCGAAGCCACGCGCCACGATGGCACCGTGACGCCCTACGCCGGTTACACCCACGATTACGGCACTGCCTCGCATCCTCTCTACCGTCTTGACCGCATGACGGAGTGGTCCGACGCCCACAGCTGGGGCTTGGATGGCCTCGGCATTCTGCCCGAAGAGGATTTCCGCTCCCTCTGCATCGATGAGGCCAACAGCTATCATTCGCTCACGGGCCGCAACCGCGGGACATTAGGCGCACGCCTCTCACAGAAGCTGAAAATGCAGAGCGGGGCAGAGTGGCGCTTCGACGCCGACATGAAGGGCTACTATGAGAAGCGCAAGCTCGACTACAGGCGCGACGGCGTGCTCTATCCCATCCGCCGCGACGGCGTGTTCTTCGCCCCCTCGCTCACTGTCCGCTGGGAGAACAACCAGGACACCGTGCACCGCTGGCTGCCTTCCGTTTCCCTCAACTACAGCGGCTCGCCCTCCATGCCCTCCCTGACCTACTTCCTGCCCATCCGCGACAACGCCGACCCGCTGAACACCTTCCTCGGCAACAACGCGCTCGACAACATCTACACCCACAAGGCCGGCATGCGCTACTCGATGCGCCAGCGCATCACGGGCCACGAATTCTATATCCAGGGCACATACAGCCATATTCACAACGACGTGGTGATGAGCTCCCTCTACGACGCCGTGAAGGGCAGCCGCACCTATACCCCCGAGAATACCGACCGCACACACCGCGCCGAGCTCAGCACGGGCTACACGCTGCCGCTAGACAAGAAGAAACGCTTCTACCTCTCCGCCGGCCTCTCGGCCGACTACTATTGCCGCGCCGACCTCGCCTCGCTGACCACGGAGACCAGCGACAGTCACCCCCGGATAGAGAACTCGTCGCTCTCGCCGAGCCTCAACCTGCGCTTCACCGTAGGCCGTCTCACCGGCTACGCCTTCTGGAGCACGAGTTTCCAGCGCCTCCACAGCCATGGCGGCAACACTCACTACACAACTACGAGAGGTTCGCTCGACGCAAACTATTCCCTACTCTGGGGGCTCAACCTGCACACCTTCCTGACGCTGCTCAAGAACGCGGGTTCCAACAGCAGCGAGTTCAACCGCATGCAGACACGCTGGAACGCCGACATCTCCAAAGATCTCTTTGACGGGAAACTCACCATCCGCCTCTCCGTCCACGACATCCTCAACAAGGCCGGCACGTCAAACTATGTCTACACCGCCCTGGCCCGTACGGAGAGCTACACCAATGTCATCCCGCGCTACTTTATGCTCTCGCTGATATCCAACCTCAGCTGGACAAAACAAAAGAAGTAGACCGCGGACGGTTTTGCAGGCAGGAATTTATCGGCGGGGCAGGGGAATGAGGACTTATATAATAGGGAATCTTTCTCTGTAAAGCGCGAAGGCTGGTTGGGAGTACGAGACGCGCGCCAATGTTTTGGACGACGTTAGCTGGGAGGACCGCTGCCCTCAGCGGTCTCCAGCCGCCGCGAAAGGAATAGAAGGGCATAATCAGCCGTGCGTATCACTGTCTATCGTAAGTTCTTTGCCTCGCACTTTACTTCGCGCTTTGCCTTATTGGACATGCGGCCGCTGAGGGCAGCGGCCCTCCC
>OMUV01000109.1 GCA_900314335.1 uncultured Prevotellaceae bacterium
TCTAATAAATGGGCTGTCTGGTTTGCTGATATTGTGCGTTATGTACCCACATGTTATATCATAAAATAATAACAAAAATGGAAGTTGATAGATTAAATTTCAATTTGGAGAATTCTAATCCAAATTCAGAGGATGGGCAGGATAAAAAGCTTAAGGAGCCTAATTACGGAAGTGGATATGCATGTTTTTACAATTGCATGGCATATTTTGCTGAGAAATTTGGCTGGAAGTGTAAACCTGAAACTTTTGCTCAGGACTATTATGATGGTTCTTTGTATAATTCCAAATATTCAGATGGAAAATGGCAAGGTACGGGTTGTAAAAAAGAAAGAGATATAGGCCCAAACGCAGGAGAGGAGTTGAGACCGAATGAATGGTATCCTAATCATGTTGCATACGATTACATGAGTAGCTATTTTAATACAGAGTCAAATCACTGGTCTCAAAATGATGACATAAAAGACTTGATGAATACTTCTACCAGTGGATATGTTATGGGAGTTATAAGCGTTGGATCAAACGATAGAGATAATAAACACACTGTAATCCTACAATCACTTTCCTCTGATGGAGAATATTCCTATTATGATCCTTCTAATGGAAAATATGGGAAATGTACTCAATCTGATATAAGGTACGCAGGAAAAGTTACGGGACTTCGAAAAGATAGTGAAGAGCAATAAAAGAGAATATGCAAAGATACTTTTTTTGCCTGCTTATTGCAACTAGTTCTTTCCTCTCCGTGATTGCGCAGATGGAATATGTGCATCCTCACGGGGAGGATATGGAGTATATGACTGACGATCAGTGGAACGACTGGGCGCGGGGCTTCGTGGTCAACGGCAACTTCGTGAAGAATTCCATCGGGATCCCTACAGACCTGCTGAGAGAGGAGAAGAATGTAAGATACCCCGTCACCTTATATAATATAGGAAGCAGGAAGGATTCCCTGGTGATCGCTGAGGATCCGCGCTATACAGAGGAGGGCTTTGTGAAGGTGGGGAATTTCCCCTGCGCCCGGTTCACATTCTATACTTCCGGAGGCGTAAGTCTCTCCCTTCTCTCTCTCGACGAGATAAGGCGGAAGTACTGTCCTGAGGTCCCGGGTACGGTGGTGTATATGATCAATAAGTTCTTTATCACTAAGGACGCTGACCTCTACCGTGTGGCCGGGCAGTATATCTACAGAGTGGAGACTTTGAGCTCGAAGCACATAGAGAGCATCTCAGCCCTGCCTGAGTTCACAGTGATACGCATCTTCACGCGTACGCCGCATAATATGCATTTCGACAAGTTAGGCTATTGAGAAGAATATCATGAGAAAGGTCATTTTGCTGCTGCTGGCTCTCGTCGCCGTCTTTGCCCCGGCTGCGGCGCAGCACCACGATGTGAACGAGAGCATGGAGTCGGAAGACGACTATGAATACAACAGGGTGCGCAATTCCGACTGGGGATTTACTGTCAACGGCGTATTCACCAAGAGGCTCATCGGGATAGACCAGCACCTGCTCGTAGATATGGACTCCACAGCTGCTCCCTGGCGATATCCGCATATGGTGAGGGGTATAGGCAGCCGCAATGACTCGCTTATGGTCACCGAAAATCCTCAGAAGACTGACGGCGGAGTGAAGATCGGCGGGTTGAAGGTGAGGAGCCTCGACAACTTTATCTATCAGAAGAAGAATGCCCGCTTCGTGACTCTCGACGAGATACGCCGCGACCGTTTCCCGAAACTTAAGGGGAGATGCATCTATATGATCAATAAGTTCTTTATCATGAAGGATGCCGACCTCTACAAGCTCGACCCCGCATTCATCTACAGGGTCAACAAGGTCAGTTCGCGCGACATCGAAGGGCTGGAGAAACTACCGGAGTTCACGATAATAAGGGTATTCACAGCCACTCCCCACAACCGCTTTCCCGAGCGCTTCCCGGAGTGAAGGGAGGGGTGATCCGGTCCGTACTTTTTATTTGAGAGAGCAGGGGAGGGAGAGCAGACGGTAGAGCAGCGTGAGGGCGAAGCGGCGGTTGCCGTTGTCGGAGGCATGCAGGCGGTCGGTGCTCTTGTCGTGGACATAGGGAGTGAACGCATCGCTCAGGGGGAAGTATCCGCTGTCGGAGTAGAGGTCCACCACGGGCACTGACCATATCTCGCCGGCCTTCTTCACAGTGGCCACATATTCGTCGAACCACTGTCCTGCGGCGTTCTGCCAGAGCTCGTCGGGCTGCACGTTGGTGTCGCTGAATCGGGCGTAGCCCCTGTGTACCGGTGTGATGAGTACGATCTGCTTGTCGGGGTAGGTGTCCTTGAGCCGGCTCAGCGCGATGTTGATCCTGCCGGCAAGGGTGGAGCCGTCCATGATGAAGCTGCGGTGCAGGCGCATCTGCCTGAGGTCGCCGTTCTTCATGCCAGTGGAGGCTTCCGTCTCTTCTCTCTTCTCGCTGAAGAATTCGCCCGTGGGTACGCCGGCGTTGAAGTCATTGGTGCCCATGAAAATGAGGATGGCATCCACGTCCTGGCCTTTCTCGCGGATGAGAGCGTCGGTCTGACGCGGGATGTCGTCCCATTGCCTGCCGTTCACGGCGACAGCATCCCGATGGGCACACGCATCGACAATATGACCCGCCTCGCAC
>OMUV01000182.1 GCA_900314335.1 uncultured Prevotellaceae bacterium
CTGGAAAATACCGGCAGGGCCGCTTGCAGCGCGGGCCGCATTCCGCATAAACAAATGCGCGGTGCAGTGAGCGGGAAATAACTGGGAGGGCCGCTGCCCTCAGCGGCCGCATGCCGCATAAGCAAATGCGCGGTGTAGTGCGCTGGAAATAACTGGGAGGGCCGCTGCCCCCAGCGGCCGCATTCCGCATAAGCAAATGCGCGGTGTAGTGCGCTGGAAAATACCGGGAGGGCCGCTTGCAGCGCGGGGAGCTCGCCCGAAAGGCAAATGCGCGAAGTAATTTGCGAAGCAATGGGGACTCACGACGGACAGAGGGGCGCATAGCGCGTTATGCCATACTATTCCATTCGCGGCCGGAGGCAGGTCGCCGGCCGTAGCGACGCGTTCCAAGCGGCGCTGCGGCCATTCAAATCTGCGCTGCGACGCGTTCCAAGCGGCGCTGCGGCCATTCCGGGCGCCGCCACTCAATTTGCTCTGATTTTCTTCATTTGTTGATGAAAAAAATCTAACTTTGCTCCCGTAACTCATATATTATCAGCAGCCATGAACAGGAGGAAATGCATTGCTCTCATGCTTATCGGCGCCGTGACGAGCGCCGCGGCCCAGGTCAGGATACACGTCGACACGCAGCACGCCGGCGCGCAGGTGAGCGACATGCTCTACGGCATCTTTTATGAGGACATCAATCACGCCGCAGACGGCGGACTATATGCCGAACTGGTGAGCAACCGTAGTTTCGAGGACGACGACAAGTTTCCCGTCCACTGGACCACGTCGGGAAGCCTCACGGCGGCGCTCACCACCGACCATCTCTGCTCCGCGGCGCAGGGCCATGCGCTGGAGCTCAGTGTGGACGGCGAGGGAAGCGTTATCAACGACGGCTTCTGGGGCATCAACGCCGTGAGGGGGCGCAGCTACAGTCTCTCGCTGATGGTGAGGGGCAGCTACCGCGGCTCCGTCACCGCCGCGCTCAGGAGCGCCGACGGCAAACGGGAGTATGCCACTGCAGAGCTCAGGGGCCGGGTGACGAAGCAGTGGAGCCGCCTCACCGCGCAGCTCACGAGCTGCGACAACGACACGGCGGCGCGCCTCGTCCTGCAGTTCCGCGGCAAGGGGCGCCTCGCGATAGACGTCGTCTCGCTGTTCCCGCCCACATTCCGCGGCCGCCCCAACGGCCTGAGGCCCGACCTGGCCGACATGCTCTGGGAGCTCCACCCCAAGTTCCTCCGCTTCCCGGGCGGGTGCTTCGTGGAGGGCATGAACAGCCCTGAGAACGCGTTCCGCTGGGAGCGCACCATCGGCCCGATAGAGAACAGGCCCGGCCACAAGAATGTCAACTGGGGCTACCGCACCTCCGACGGCATGGGATTTCACGAATACCTGCAGCTGGCCGAGGACATCGGCGCCAAACCGCTCTATGTGGTGAATGCGGGCATCTGGCACGGCGGTTTCACGCCCGTCGACTCCCTGCAGAGCTGGATAGACGAGACGCTGGGCGCGCTGGAGTACGCCAACGGGCCGGTCACGTCGAAATACGGGGCCATGCGCGCTGCGGCGGGGCATCCTGCGCCCTTCAACATCGAGTATATCGAGATCGGCAACGAGAACAATCAACCCAATCCCAAGGATCAGAGCGACCACTACTACGACCGCTTCCGGCTGTTTAAGAAAGCCATTCAGGCCAAGTATCCCAAGATGAAATTTGTGGGCAATGTAGCGGCCTGGGGCACGGACCATCCCGCGTGGAAGTCGGATGAGAAGACCGATCTCGTGGACGAGCACTATTATCGCAACCCGCGGTGGTTCGCCGAGGCCTTCCACCGCTTCGACACGTGCTCCCGCAAGCGGCCCAAGGTGTATGTGGGCGAATACGCCGTGACCGACGGCTTCGGCAAGGTGGGCAACCTCAACGCCGCGCTGGGCGAGGCCGTGTTCATGCAGGGCATGGAGCGCAACTCCGACTATGTCGCCCTCGCTTCCTACGCGCCCATCTTCGCCAATCTGCACAATCTCGCCTGGCGGCCCGACATGATCCAGTACAACGGCAGTCAGGCCTTCGGCACACCGTCATACTATGTCCAGAAACTCATGGCCGCCAACATCGGAACGCGCATCCTGCCCGTCACACAGGACAACCCCTACCCCGTGACGGAGACGGAGACCATCTCGCCCGCAGTGAGTCACTTCGGCGTGGGGACATGGCATACTCAGGCCACATTCCGCGACGTCAGCAAGGCCTCCGGCAGCGACGATGAGGGATGGAGCGACACCGGCGGGCAACTCGCCTACAAGGGCAACGCCACTCCCGCCATCGCCGTGGACAGCCGCACCGCGCAGGGCCACGACCGCACCTTCCGGGTGCGTGCCCGCAAAGACGGCGGTGAGGAGGGATTTCTCATCATCTTCAACTATGTCGACCCCAAGAACTATGCCTGGGTGAATCTCGGCGGCTGGGGCAACACGCAGCACGGTGTGGAGGTCGTAAGGAACGGCGCCAAGAGCCGCATCGCCGAGGCCGCGGGCCATATCGACACCGGCCGCTGGTATGACATCGAGCTAAGGCAGCGGGACGACAGCATCATCGCGCTGATCGACGGCAAGCAGGTCATCGCAGCCCGCCTCAGGGGCAACACACTGCCCGGCATATTCAGCAACGCCACTCTCGACGAGAAGACGGGCGACATCATCGTCAAGGTGACCAATACCTCGGCCGCCGACACGGAGGCCGTCATCGACCTCGGCGGGGCAAAGGCCACGACGGCCGTCGTCACGCGCCTCACAAGCCGCAGCGGCCTGGACGAGAACGACCTCAGCTGCCCGACACGCGTCTACCCCACCACCGCGACGCTCTCGCCCGCAGAGGGGAAGGTCACGCTGCCCCTGCCGCGCTTCTCGCTCAACATCGTAAGGGTAAAGCAGTAAAAGGCAAATGTGATACAGCCGGGCGCAAGCTATTGGCTCAGCATCATAAGTGCGAATCAGTAGCGGCTGCCCAATAACCGCTTTGTCGCTGCGCTTCTATGCGCAGCGACAAAGTACCTCGCCTGCGTAATATACCACGCAGCCGCCATTTCATACTAACTCAGTATAGCAAGAGATATCCAGTCCGCGCATAGGTACCACCTTGGCATCGCAATAAGCCAGTCGAATGCGCCGGCAGGCACCCCAAAAAGCTCCCCGCAGGCCGTATGGACTGCGGGGAGCTTTGTATAAATCGATGTTCACGGCATCGCGATGTGCCGCGGGGACACCGTAAGCGGGATGTTATTTCAGGTTGGGATTGAGCTCGCCCCACTTCTCAACGGGAGGAACGATGCCCAGGTCGATCACTTCCTGACGCATGTCGCAGAGGTGCTTGTACGACTTCTGCAGGTCGGCCATCTCCTCAGCGGTACCCGTCGGCACAGTGTAATGAACGCCGGTCTTGTCGATCACCGTAGGCAGAGCCATCATCACGTCCTTGATGCCAAGCGTAGGCAGGTCGGCGTAGCAGCCTGCGGGGAAGAGGAAGGGATCGCCGCCCATAGCAGCCTCGATCATCTTGACAGCGTTGTAAGCCGGGCTCTGGAAAGAGGAGCGACCGCGCAGCTTGATGATGCGTGAGCCACCCTGCGTGGTGAGGAGCTTGATCTCGGCCCAGCGCTCGGGGGTAAGGTTCATCTCAGAGAGCGGTTTGCCGTCGATCTTCACCTGAGAAGCGAATACGGCCATCTGCTCGCCGTGACCGCCGTAGGTATGAGCGCCGGTCACCTTGTCCTGCTGTACGCCGAACTCGTGGGCCAGAGCCTGCTGCAGACGAGTGGAGTCGAGAGCAGCGAGAGAGGTAAGCTGATTGGGCTTCAGGCCGGAATGAATGAGGGCCGTGAGAGCCGTAACATCGGCAGGATTGAAAATCACAACGACATGCTTTACATCGGGGCAGAACTTGCGGATATTCTCGCCGAAGTCGGCAGCTATCTTGCAGTTGCCCTTGAGCAGATCTTCGCGCGTCATGCCGGCCTTACGGGGAGCGCCGCCGGAGGAAATGATGTATTTAGCACCGGTGAAAGCCTTGCGTGCAGCCTCTTCTACCTTCTCAGGATTGTTCATATCCTCCACGGCCGGAGCGTAGTATGTAACGCGGGCGCCGGGGAAAGCGCACTGCTCTATCTCATCGTATACGCCGTGAACACCCGGCTCATAGATGTCGTAGAGACATACGTTGGGAGTCAGCTTCAGAGTGAGAGCTGTCTGTGCCATGTTGGAACCGATCATACCGCCGGCACCGACGATAAGGAGCTTGTCATTTGTTAGATAATCCATAGTCTGATATATTTTTATATAGAATTTCCGTTCTCTGACGCGGGCCGCCTGCTTAGCACCGGAGGCCCCGTCTCAGCCACTGCAAAAATAATGATTTTCCACTTTTAGCGGCGCGGAGCAAACGAAGAAATGATTAAACTTGTATAAAATTCCGTCGTTTGCAATGCGCGATACGAAGCGCGCGCTGAACATGGGGCCAATTAGGCAGATTTAGTTTGCATTATGCCGCCTCATCTGCCCGGCCGCAGTCCGCATGGGAAAAGCCGGAAGCCTTACGGTAAATGCCATAGCCCTTTTCGGCCCGCACGCCGTCCCTCACCGGGCGCGGCATGTGGCCTGCGCCTCAGAGCGCTATCCTCTCCACGGCCGAGTGGCGCAGCATATTGCGCGGCACAGAGGCGCGGATGAGCTCCGAGAGGAACGAGAGCAGGCGATGCCGCACGAAGTCGGGCGCCACAGCCGTCACCACCTCGCGCACAGGGATGGGCAGCGCAAACGGCCGCACCAGGCGCCGCTGCTCCTCGGAGAGCTGCAGCACGGCGAGCTCCGGGATGAACGTCACACCCTTGCCGCCCTCCACCATGCGCATGAATGTCTCTATGCTGCCCAGCGAGCAGGCCTTGCGGCTCAAAGACGCCGACGGCAGACTGCAGAAACGCACCAACTGGTCGCGGAAGCAGTGGCCCTCGTCCAGCAGCCACAGGTAACTGCCCGCGAGGTCCGTGGTGCGGATGGCCCTCTCCGCGGCGAGCGGGTCGCTCTCGGAGACGTAGACATAAAACTGCTCATAGTAGAGTGTGCTGAACTCCAGTTCGTCGAGGCCGTCGATGCGCGCCAGAATGCCCGCGTCGATGCGCTGCTCGGCTATGGCGCGGCGCATCTCGGCCGTCTTCATCTCCACTATGCGGATGTCCATGTCGGGATGGTCGCGGAGCAGCGCGGGGAAGAAGCGCGGCAACAGGTAGGGCGCTATGGTGGGCAGCACGCCCACGGTGAATGTGCCCGTCAGCGCTTCCCGCTCCTCGAGGGCCGCATCGCGCAGGCAGCGCGCCCCGCGCAGCACCTCCTCGGCGCGGCGTATCATCTCGGCGCCCGCACGCGTGGGCTCGACGGGCTGACGCCGGCGGTCGAAGATGCGCAGGCCCAGTTCATCCTCCAGCTTCTGTATCATCGAACTAAGCGTGGGCTGGGTCACCTTGCAGTAGTCCGCCGCGCGGGCGAAGTGCTTGAAGCGCCCCACAGCCACGATATATTCCAATTGTTGCAGTGTCATTCTCTCTGTGTTTTGTTTCCACGGCTAAGGTAGCCATTTTCTCCCACATTCCCGCCCCGGGCGCAACAAATATTCCCCTCCCATATTCCCTCCTTCAGGGCCATGGAGCAGAGACTGATTTTATAAAAAATCACGTCCGCGCGAGATTTTTCAAAGTCGGTTTTCCTTATCTAATAAATTGATTATCATTCCTCTGAATCGCATCATAGACACTCTCTATCGGGGCATAGAAAATATCTGTTGGAGGAAGCGGAGCGGCATATTACTTTTGCACTGTCAACAAACGAACAGAACATTAATAACGATAAAACAAGACAACAATGAGAACATTAGATTACACAGCAGTTAAGGCCGACACGGCATCCAAGGTGATCAACAACCTCAATCAGCTCCTCGCAGACCTGCAGGTGCACTACACCAACCTCCGCAACCTGCACTGGAACATCAAAGGCCACGGATTCTTCGTGCTCCACGCCAAGTATGAAGAGATGTACGACGACATCGCCGCCAAGGTGGACGAAGTGGCAGAGCGCATCCTGCAACTGGGTGGCACGCCCGAGCACAAGTTCTCCGCTTACCTCAGCACCTCGGCCATCAGCGAGATCGACGTGACGGAAACGGGCGACGCGGGCCTCGACTACCTGCTCTCCTCGACGCGCACACTCATCGCTGCAGAGCGCGAGACCCTCAGCTCCGCATCCGCCGGGGGCGACGAAGTGACCGTGGCCATGATGAGCGACTACCTCCGCGAGCAGGAGAAGACCGTGTGGATGCTCGTAGCCTACGGCACGGTGAAGTGAATGCCCTGACGCCGGCGCGCCGCCCTTAACCCAGGCACCCCGGGCCGCAGCGCCGACCGCAGGACAACACCTCCCGAAACCCCAGCCCCGCAGTGGGCGACCTCTGAACAATACGGGCGCGGACTCATGCCTCCGCGCCCGTATTCTGTTTGTATTCTTTGAAATGCCGGGA
Organism: uncultured Prevotellaceae bacterium; assembly: GCA_900314335.1. Taxonomy (GTDB): domain Bacteria; phylum Bacteroidota; class Bacteroidia; order Bacteroidales; family Bacteroidaceae; genus UBA6398. The sequence goes on from OMUV01000182.1 coordinate 6,548, forward strand.
GAAATCCCAGCTTCATTCGGGGCAAATCATCTATCATTCAGGCTAATACCCCGGCCGCTGGTCTTTTTGTATTGCGACCGCTGCAGCCAATATAACAAACGGAATTCGCCCCTTCGGGATGCGCGCCTGACACACGCTTTCACGGCCCCGGAAAGGGCGGTTTTGGAGCCTGTGTAAATAACTAAAAATCAGCGCCCGCGAAAGGCCAAAATTACATTTGAGACGTTTTCAACTACCTCAAATGTAGTTTTCCTCA
>OMUV01000114.1 GCA_900314335.1 uncultured Prevotellaceae bacterium
GTGGAAATCAGCCCTAATTTTTGCCTCTCAACAAAAGTTTTACCGGACAGCAATAATAAATTTTCAAACAATACCCAGCCAATCTATGTGGCATTCTGATATCGCAAGCGGATATCATAGTGTAGCCCGCACACTGATGAAAATGCACGGTACATTAAGAAAAGCAGGAGAGGAGCATCGGCCATCGCCATCACTCCTCTTCTGCTATATGTTATATGTAATCTTTTACTTGGACAGGTTGGCTATCGTCGCAATCATGGTGGCGATAGAAGCTAAGCCAGTACCGAGCGACAGCCACTTGGACAAATCATTACCCTGCGACTTGGGCTTGCTCGGAACTATGATTTCGCATCCGGGTTCCGGCTTTGCCTTTCTTCCAGCCTTGGCCACCAGACCATTCATATATACTATATAGGTTTTGCTCTTTTTGGAGCGTGCGCCGTAGCCGCCGGCCAGGTCGATGTATTTGTTAACGCTGAATTTCTTATTATAGCCGACCGTATTGGGATACATCACATTACCGGAGACGCGAACGGTATTGGTGTACTGCGGGATGATGAGCCTGTCACCACTTCTGAGCACAATATCATACTCGCTTCCCGGATTGGCAATAGCCTTGTCCAGTTCAATACCCACGCTGTAGGTTGAGCCTATCTGCACCTTGGACAAGGCGATAGAGTCCTCGCCAGAGGCAGACTGCATGGCCACTTTCATTACAGACTCCATACGCAGGCGCTCGGCCTCGTTGATCATTCGCTCGAGTCGTGCGCCGCGCACATAAGCCATCGAGGTGACGCCGCCGGCTTTCTTGACCAGTTCGCTCAGACGTTCGGTCTTCTTCTCAAGCGTATAGACGCCACGATAGGTAACCTCGCCGTCCACATAAACGTTCTGCTGGATATTGTATTCAGGACTGATCCTGACGTAAATCTCATCATATGGCTGGAGTACGAAATCGGAATCCGCGCCTGATTTCAATCCGGCATTCAATGATATGCTAAATGACTTGGATAGCTGGTTAGAGCCCTCTGTAGCATGGGAATTTACGATACGGCGGGACACATCTATTCGCGCCACAGAGGCGTTGTCTTTCAGTCCGCCAGCCTGAAGTATCAGATCGGCGACGGTCATGCCCTCTGCATAGTCATAGACTCCGGGATAGAACACCTGACCAAATATAGTGACTTGCCGATCCTCGGTGGCCATCTTGGTAGACGGCACAAAGAGCACATCTCCATTTCTGAGGGGCATGTCCGGCAGACTACCGTCCAGAATACCACCCAGATCCAGATTTACTGATTTGTATGTACGGTCATCCTTTAGGCGGTGCAGGATGGCGTGATCTTTAAATGCATCTTCGGTCAGGCCGGATGCATGGGCTACAAGTTGCTTCACCGTTGAGATGTCGTTGCCTATGTTATATTGCCCGGGACGGAAGACTGCGCCTTTGACTTCCACAAGATTGGAGAAGCGATTCACCACGCTGTCGACCGTCACACTATCGGCATCTGCGAGCTTAAAGTTGCTGAAATCAAATTCATTCACATTATAGACAGACTGCTGGGCACCGTCCTTTCTCAAGACTCTTACCGACTGCTTATAAGCGTCTCCGGTAAAGCCTCCCGTATAGCGAAGCAGAGATGCGAGCGTCTCCGACTTCTTCATCTCATAGTACATGGGGCGCTTCACCTTGCCTACGACATTTACCAGACAGTCGTACGGCTCTACTACTATCACATCTCCGTCGGCGAGGCGAATGTTACCTCTCATCTTGCCATTAAGAATGTAGTCGTAGACATCGACATTGCTCATAAGCTTACCCTTGCGATATACCTTGATATTTCTGAGCGTACCGATATCGCTTATTCCACCAGCCTCGTACAGGGCGTGGAATACAGATGCAAAGGCCGAGAGCGTATATGTGCCCGGCACCTTGACCTCGCCCATCACATTGATTGTAATAGTGCGACTCTGACCTAACGTCAGCTTGACCTTGGACGACCGGTAGCGGCTGCCCAGACGAGACTTGATTACCGAGTTGGCCTGAGCAATAGTCAGTCCGCTCAGTTCGATAGGGCCGAATCCCTCAATTGTGATCGTTCCGTCAGGCGAAACTTCCTGCTCAAATGTCTTTTGCGATGCTCCCCAGACATCAACAAAAACTTTATCACCCGGACCTATCACATAGTTCTGCGGGGTGGCAATGTTCATATTGGGCTCGAAGGTCAGAAGGCGGTTGTTAAATATATCGCGGCCAAAGACTTTCTTTCTGTAGCTGGCCAACCTCTCTTCTACCAACAAATCTACGCTGTCCGGGAACATGGTGCTTAATGCCGAGGACATATCGACGAAATCGGGATTGGTCTCGTCGTAAGTATTTACGGGGGTATCGAGCTCGTTTGTATTAAAAGATTTCCTGCGGTCGTTAACGGTCTGCTCGGTCTCTTCTCGGGCCGGGGCGCGTGTGCCGTCTTTCCTGGCAGTTCTCAAACGGCTTGAAGGCTTGTTGGTGGTACTTTCTCCAAAGATATCGTTATTCTTCTGCATTTTCTTCTGGATAGAACGTATCTGTTCTATCTTTACACCGTTCTGCATCAGATGCGTAACGATCTGCGCCCTCGAAGTGCCTCGTGCCTGCTCTCTGACAATGTAGTCCACAATCTGATCATCCGTCATGCCCGACTGTGCGTATACAGTCAAGGTAAACGACAGAAGGGAAAACAAAAGCAAGAAGAATCTCTTATTCATTGTATTGGAAGTTAGCCAGCTCTATTAGTACATCGTGAAATTTATTCTTCCACGTTGCCTTCTTCGGCGTTCTGATTGCCGTTAAGGTATGCCACGACTTTGTCTTCTATTTCCTGACGCAATTCTGCATTATCCTTTAGCAGCTTAAGCACGGCCTCGCGTCCCTGACCTATCTTGGTATTCTGATAGCTGAACCAGGAGCCGCTCTTATTGATTATTCCACTATCTGTAGCGATGTCAACGATCTCACCTACGCGAGAGATGCCTTCGCCAAAGATGATATCAAACTGGCACACTCTGAACGGAGGCGCTACTTTGTTTTTCACCACTTTGACCTTAACCTTATTACCATAGATGGTAGACCCGTTCTTTAGGGATTCGCATTTGCGGATGTCAAGCCTTACGGAAGAATAGAACTTGAGCGCATTTCCTCCGGTCGTAGTCTCCGGATTGCCATAGAGTACACCTATCTTCTCACGCAACTGGTTGATGAAGATGCAGGTAGTATTGGTCTTGCTGATAACAGATGTGAGTTTTCTCAGCGCCTGGCTCATCAGTCTGGCCTGCAGACCTACCTTGTTATCCCCCATTACGCCCTCGACTTCAGCCTTAGGCGTCAACGCAGCCACAGAGTCGATGACCACCAGTTCAACAGCTGAACTTCTTATAAGTTGGTCGGCTATATCAAGAGCCTGCTCACCGTTATCTGGCTGCGAGACGATGAGGTCTTCCACATTTACGCCGAGCTTCTCGGCATAGAAACGGTCGAAAGCGTGCTCTGCATCTATAAAAGCAGCTATTCCGCCCAGTTTCTGTATCTCGGCAATGGCATGAAGCGCCAATGTTGTCTTACCGGAGCTCTCCGGACCGAAGATTTCAATGACCCTGCCGCGGGGATAGCCACCTACGCCCAGCGCATGGTCAAGCTGTATACTACCTGTAGGGATCACATCTATCTTGTCCACATGCTCATCGCCCAGACGCATAATTGTGCCCTTACCAAAATCCTTTTCGATTTTTGCCATTGCGGCCTGCAAAGCCTTAAGCTTCTCGTTTCCTGTTGATTCTTCTGATTCCTTTTTCGCCATAGTCTGTAATACTTTGATTACTTAATATTACAAAGGTAATAAATATATTTCTTATTCACTTCTCCTCTCCTAAAAAGATTTGCATAAAACCTCAGAAAGGATTAAATATCTGCTTTATTAAGCGTAAAACTTACCATTGCGTTCATACCATCAGCGCCGACTGGAGGATTAATCTTTTTGATGGCCACATTCACCCTCTCTATCTTCGGCAACTTCAAGATCTCACCGGCCATCACATAGGCCAAATGCTCAAGCAGTTTATATGAACGGCCTTCCGCTACATTCCGGATAACGCCGTAGGCAAGCGTATAGTCTAGGACTCCTTCAGGATTATCGTCGACAAACGCACAGGCTTCTCCCTTTAGCTCAAGGGTAACATTCACCTCAATCTCCGCTTTGACCTGCCGTTCCATTTCTGTCACGCCAAGAGAGGCCATGAAGCGAGCACCCGGCAGACTTAGTATATAAGCGTACTCGTCATTTTTCATTTTATCTGCCTGTCGTTAAGAGCCTTTGTATATTTGGCTGCGTTCCGGAGATGTTCGCCATATGTCCGTGCGAAATTGTGTGTACCGGAGAAATCTTCCTTGGCGCACATGTACATGTAGTCGTGGTGCTCATAATTGAGAACGGCATCAATGCCCTTGACGCTCGCTACCCTAATAGGGCCGGGAGGGAGGCCGGTGTTTTTATAAGTATTGTACGGACTCCGGATGCCAAGCAGATTCTGATAAATCCTTTTCAAGCCAAACTTTTTCCACGCGAATTTAATAGTCGGGTCGGCCTGAAGTGGCATGTCTGCCTTGAGCCTGTTAATATACATCCCCGCGATTTTGGGTTTCTCGCTGTTGTTCGCGGTCTCCTCGTCAACAATGGAAGCCAGAGTATACACCTGATGGGGTGTCATGGGTATCCGGCGGGCTTTCTCCAGCCTGTCGCTCGTCCAGAAGTTATCTGATTCCTTCTTCATCCTTTTCAAAAACTCCTTGACCGAGACATTCCAATACACCTCGTAGGTATTCGGAACAAACAGGCAATATGCATTTGCGGTGTCGACCCCATATTCACTCATGATGGCGGAATCTTTGAGCGCATGGTAGAGAGACAGAGAGTCCATCATCAGTTTGTGAGAGACAAAGCCCGACAGATCTTCAAGAGTGCGCACAGGCGGGATAGTCAATTCCACCGGGGTCTGATGTCCGCGATAAAGATTTCTGAAGAATCTCAGTGCGCTCTCACCTGAGCTCAATGCATACCGGCCTGGCTTGACATGCTTGTCGTATTGCGCCACAGCCATCAGCAGAGATACGCCGTACTTCTGTGGACCTCTGGCAATGGTGTCTAACTGTGCGCGTACATCCTTGCTTCCGCTATCGGGATAAACGTATACATAAGCAGTGCTGTTCCCCTTGAGAAAAGGGAAGAACATGACGTACAAAATCAAAAGTACGAAAAACAGAATTAATGATGCAACAATATATTTCGTTCTTTTCATTGTCTACCTCAGTATTTTAATAATTTCGTCTACTCTATCAATTGACAGCAGTGTCTACCGGCCGGTAATACAAATAGGCCCAGTAGGTCGTAGCATATTCGCTTATGTCCTGCTGCTGATTTGCCCTTTGCAGGAAATCTGCGAAATACTTGTCCTGATCATGATCATAATCTATGTTCACCAGTCCGGGATTTTTCATTTTGCAAGCAGCCAGCGCCTCCGAATAAGCGCGGGGCATCCTGTCACCCTGATACAAATTGTAATGCTGCAGGACTATAGCAAACTTCTCGACCTCCTTGTTAAGCAGCAGGCTGCACAGGACGTAATCGAGAATTTTCTTGCTCTTTTCGTTTCTCTCAAACAGGCGGAACATCTCCGAAGCCATGGGATAAGCGCCAACATAAGTATCGCTTATATAAGGTAGTTTGGGAGCCTGCGCGCTTTGCTTTTCCGCCGCCTCAATTGCATCCCGCCGGCTTGCTACAAAATCATTATTAAAGCAGCTTTTCGAGAGAAGATCCAGATAGAAGTGCGCAGCTGCAAAGTCATGCAACTTTATAGAATAATCTATCTTTTCGCGCATCGCCTTAAAACAGTCATTCTCCCGCTGGGTCACGCCATATTCAAACGCCATATGATAACACTCATTCCATATGCCGATGTTATCATAAAACTGCCGATTGAAATTGACATAAAATGGTTTCTCCTCATGCCTGAACAGGAACATCTCGGGGGAGTTTATCGGATAGGCGAAGAGATTGTCTGCCATCGAGCCCGTGGCGTTCATGGCCAGCAAAACGTAGCTCGTCAAAATGCGACTTTTTATTACCTCATCATACGGGAAATCAGAGATTATGCTCTCCCAGTCTTTGGCATCGGCCAAGCTGGAGAGCTTAGCACTTTTCTCTTCGAAAGCGAGGGTCTCACTCGTGCGCATAACTACTCCGAATACAACGATTGACAAGATGCTGAGTGACCACTGGAGCTTCAGGTTCAAATGCCACTTTAGGGGCACGAAGTAGAGTGCAACAGTCAAGAGGTAGAACGGAAGCAACTTGAGTGGGAACATGTTATCCACATTCAGGCTTGGTCTGTCCTTAAACGGTATAAAGCCCACATAGTCCGACCATATACCGGGGACAAAGAGACTGATCCCGAGGAACACTAGCATCAAAGCCGCTCCAATCCTGCTCTTTTTCACTACCAGCTCGAAAGCCGCGAACACCAGATACATCAGACAGACCTCATACCACGCCAAAAGGCAGAAAGAGGGGAGAATTATCAAGAATGCGTATATTATTCTCGACACATCCTTCCTGAAAAGTGTATAAAGGTATATCAGCAATACGAAAAACATATACCTCAAGGGGGACTCAAGGTACGGGAAGGTGAAAAACAGTATGAATTGCGACGGGATAAACGCCAAATAGCCCCAGCTCTCCTTGCCGAGCCTTCGGAGGGCCAGATAAAGGAATTCTACCGGCAACGCGACAATTATTGCGGTTATAAGAGCGCCCAGCCATGTTACGGAGAAAAACTGGCAGATAAAATCCTCAAGCAAATACATTACGCCGCTACAGCGCGTAAGTACCTGCTTCAAAAACTCTCCATCCCACAAGAACAGGTCATCGGCCTCAACGGAGTTGATCGTATAAGGGAAGCACAGCAAAAGCAATAAGAACCATACCAGTGTTGCTGACAATAAACAAATATGGAATCGCTTCATCTCCCTGTTAATTTACACGAAACATTTTAGCTACCTCATCTTTATCCAGATGAACCTTACCCTTAATAAACTCGGGGATATTATAGGCGTATAGCAAAGCTCCGTTCTGCTCCGGGTCTTTCTGCGGCAGCATAAACGGTCTGGTAAAGCGGCCATCCTTATCAACATGGGCAAAGTATAGCCTCGTGTACTTACCGTCGATGCGCTTTGAGCTGAACACTATCCACCTGCCGTTGGAGCTCCAGGAGTGATAGCTGTCCACGTCTTTGCTGTTCAGTATGCTCGTATCTACATACTTCATCGTGCGGAGGTCAATCATTTTCAGATCAGCCTCTTTATGCTGAATAGGGAATGTAGCACAGCTGGCCCATGTATACATCAGATAATGACCGTCAGGAGAGATTCTTGGCAGGGAGCCGCTACCTCCATCTCTGTACGGGCTGAAGATAGTGTCTACACGGCTACCCAGTTCCCCAGTTCTTGTATCAAACGGCACTCTGATGATGGCATACTTTATCTGGCTGATATAGGATTGTATCTTCGCCCGTTCTGCATCAGAAATGCCCAGATGGGCTACGCAGAGATAGAGATATTTCCCGTCCGGAGAGAAGGTAGGAAACGTCTCCCAATCTGCATTGTTACAGAACCTTTTATCAGTAATAACCTTATTATTCCTGACATCATAAATAATCAGATCAGAATTCAAATCGTAGACTTCGATCTTGTTCATGCTGATGCCGTAGAAAGACTGCCGCGTAACATTGGAAGAAAAAGCAATAAAATTACCCGACGGATGCCAATAAGGATATGTTGCACTTTTCTTAGGGCCAATTTGGTCAATCGGCAATTTGCGTGTCTGCCCGTTAATGGTAAGCATCGTGCTACCGCCCTCACCTCTGGCATGAAAGAGGAAGGTTTTCGGATTATAATTGCAGAAGCTGTGACAGTTGACGCAACCTTTGTTGTTCTGAGAATTCAAAATTATAGGAGACTGCTCAAAATCCTCAAGATTACGCTGAAATATGCCCATTCTGTTCCAGAGCTCATAGCCGGGAGGTATGAGACGATAGGCCACCCAAGGATCTATTTTGTCCTTTGATACATATATACTGAAAGACTTGTATCGCACGCCGTCCGGATTCTGATCCGTCCATACATCTACTGTCACATCCAGTTTATCGCCTGCAGTAGCAGAGAGCAGTTTTCTCCAATCCTTTATCGGAAAACTAATCTTATTCTCGCCCGAAAGCTTCATTTCCTGCTTCCCGCGCACCGATATTGTCGCGACTATATGCTTTGCACCCTTCACCTCAAAGTTGAGCGGCGCAATATTTTCGGGAATCGTAACATTGATATAATCGGGAAAGATAGGAGGCATACTGTTAGCCTCTTCTTTGGGATTGCCATATTTGCTGCAGGAGACGACAATACACAGCAACGCCGCTATCAAGACGTCGCTCCATTTCCCTCGCGCAAACATTGTTAGCCTTTTCATCGGAAATTATTTCGAAGAGCAATGTTTATTCTTCCAATAGAAGAAACGCGTAAGAGCTATGATTATTGCTACAGCTCCGCAGGTATAACCAATGCTCTTCGGCAGGGCCATGCACTCCGGCGCAATGCACAGATATGATACACTGACCGCAGTCATAAACAGAGCCGGGATAAGGGTAATAAAGTAGGGCTTATGATTGAGAATCATATACACGGTTATAGCCCAGAGCGTGAACACCGAAAGAGTCTGATTGGCCCATGCGAAATAGCCCCAGATTACAGCGAAGCCCGATTTGTCTGTGAGATTGAACCAGATAATCAGAGCCACCATAACGAATATAGGTATTGCGATGGCCAGCCGGGAAAGCAGGGATTTCTGCTTTATCTTCATAGCATCGGCAATAATGATTCTTGCGGATCTGAGGGACGTATCGCCCGATGTGATAGGAGCTGCCACCACGCCGATCAATGCCAGAGCGCCGCCTACCATTCCGAGCCAGTTCTTGCACATTATCTCCACTACCTTGGGAGCCTGCTCCGTAACATGCTGAGCAAGGTCGCCACTCGCAGGATCGTAGAAGAAATAGCCGGCTACGGCTGCCCAGACAAGGGCTACAACACCCTCGGTAATCATAGCTCCGTAGAAAACAGGACGTCCGTATTTCTCATGCTTAAGACAGCGGGCCATAAGCGGGCTCTGTGTGGCATGGAAGCCGGAGATGGCGCCGCAGGCTATGGTCACGAACAGACACGGGAAAATCGGCTGGGCAATCTTGTTGGGGTGCATATTGCTCAGTCCGTCATAGACCTCAGGTATCTGGGGCCAGTGGATAAACAAGGCTGCCATAAGTCCCAAAGCCATAAACAACAGAGCGAAAGCAAACAGCGGGTAAATCTTGCCGATAATCTTGTCGATAGGAAGGAGCGTAGCAAAGATGTAATATATAAAGATGGCTGCTATCCAGAAATACAGCCCCATACCGGGCACATTCTCTGTCAGACCCTTAAGGATAAGAGCCGGAGAACTGACGAACACGGCGCCCACGAGGATAAGCAATAGCACCGTGAATACTATGGCAATCCTTTTGGTGGTATGTCCCAGATACTTTCCTACTATCTCGGTCAGGGTAGCCCCATTAAGCCGGAGCGAAATCATGCCGCTGATATAATCGTGCACCGCGCCGGCGAAGATGCACCCGAACACTATCCACAGGAAAGCCGAAGGGCCGTAAAGAGCGCCCATGATAGCTCCGAAGATGGGGCCTGTACCCGCAATATTCAGGAACTGTATCATAAATACTTTCCATGTGGGCATTGGTATATAATCAATCCCGTCCTGCATGGTGTAAGCAGGAGTATTTCTGTTGTCCGGGCCGAACACTCTGGCTACGTACCTGCCGTACAACATGTAGCCCAGCACTAATGCTATGAGACTTAAAATAAAAGAAATCATATCTACTGCAAATCTATAATTTTCCCTCTTTAGGATGCTTGTATTTTAATATATCCTTGCAAAGTTAAACTTTTATATTTGTATAGACATAATAGAAATCCATCAAATCTCAAAAACAGCCTCCGGAAGAATACGAATAATCACATGACCGTAGCGACATCATGAAATTGTTCACGCCTCTGTGCATTTCGCATACAGAAAAACCTCACTGGGGCAGCTTCTGAAGAGGGGCGAATTTCAGCAGGAGATCCTTTTCTCCTGCGCTGTCAAACTTGATCCTGGCCTTCACCGTGTCGCCGGCCGATTCAAAGGCGACCACACTGCCCTCGCCGAAACGCGGATGCTCTACCCTGTCACCCTTCAGCAGCCGTACCCCGTCTTTTGTCCTTGCTTCCTGCAGCTCTCTCGCGGCATCGTCATCACGCGCTTCGACCGTAAGCCGGCCAGCGCCGCTCGCCGACCATTCTCTGCGCGTATAATAAGAGAGTTTGCGGTCGCCGCTATAACTGTTCGAAGCGCTATACAAATTCTGCGGCCTGCGCTCCCTGACAGACGGCGCGGCAATTGCGTCATCGTGATTAATAATGCAGGACTCCGAGATTTCCTTAATAAATCTGCTCGGCTCCGACTCCGTCATACTGCCATAAGCAAAGCGAAAATGCGCATAGCTGATGTAACACAACTTTTTAGCGCGCGTCAGAGCCACATAGAACAGGCGGCGCTCCTCCTCGAGCTCCTTGCGATTGTAGAAAGACTGCGAACCGGGGATAATCTCTTCCTCTGCACCGGCTATCATGACCGCTTCATATTCCAAGCCCTTGGCGGAATGAATGGTCATGAGCGTGACGCGATCCTGATCGCCTGTATCATTGTCCATATCGCTGAGCAGTGAAACCCGGGCCAGATAATCTCTCAATGTGACATCCTCTGAATCGCCAGCGGCAGACTGCGCCGTGACGAAATCGCTCAGAGCTGCGAACAGTTCCTCCACATTCTCCTTCTTGCTTATATCTGTAATGTCCGAAGCTATATCCTGCAGCAGTCCGCTCTTCTCTATGATATCCTTGCCCAGACTATAAGCGTCCTCCGTATCGATTCTCGCGGAGAATTCTTCTATCATCGCGGCGAATTTCCTGACCTTAACATATGTTGCAGCCGAGATGCCAATCTCCGTCGGCGGCACACTTGTGATCACCTCCCACAATGTCATATTGCGGCGATAGGCTACGTCTGTAATCCTGGTCATCGTCGTATTGCCGATGCCCCGCGCCGGGTAATTGATTATTCGCCGGAGGGCCTCGTCGTCGTTGTGATTGACCACCACGCGGAAGTAAGCCAGCACATCCTTTATCTCCTTGCGCTCGTAGAAGGACAAACCGCCAAATATCTTGTAGGGGATAGTTCTGTTCCTCAGCTCCTCCTCGATGACACGGCTCTGGGCATTGCGCCTGTACAATATCGCTATGGCGCCCAGACTCAGCTTGTATCGTGTAGTCAGTTTCCTGATCTGGTCGGCTATGATGCGGGCTTCTTCCCTGTCGCTCTCGGCCGGGAACACCTCTATTTTATTGCCCTCACCCGCCATGCTGTACACATCCTTGGGAATACGATTACTGTTGTGGGCTATAACGCTCTGGGCGGCCTTTACTATGTTCCCCGAGGAGCGGTAATTGCGCTCCAACTTAAACAGCTTTGCATCGGGGAAAACAGTAGTAAAACTCAGGATATTATTGATATCGGCGCCGCGAAAGGCATAGATACTCTGCGAGTCATCCCCCACCACACATAGTTTCTGACTGTCTTTAGTCAGCAGCCATAGTATGCGGGCCTGCGTGAGATTGGTGTCCTGATACTCGTCGACCAGTACAAACCGGAATCGCGTGGCATACTTCAGCCTTACCTCTTCGTCGGAGGAGAGAAGCCGGAACATGTTCACCAGCAGATCGTCGAAATCCATACAGTCACCCGCCTTGAGGCTGCTCTGATACCTGTCATAGATCCTGTAGACGGCGCCTATGCCATTAGAGTCATCCGTCTTGCGGAGGTCCTGCCTGTTAGCGTAGTCGGAAGCGAGGATCAGCCTGTTTTTGGCCCAGGAGATGCGCGAGGCCACCACATTCGGTTTGTACACCTTCGGGTCGAGGCCGTCCGCTTTCACGATCTGCTTTATCAGGTTCTGCGAGTCGGTCTTATCATAGATGGTATAGTTGGAGCTGTAGCCTATGCGGGCGCTTTCCTTGCGCAATATTCTGGAGAACACGCTGTGAAATGTGCCCATCACGACATAGCGCGACCTGTCCTCCCCCACCAGGCGTCCTATGCGCTCCTGCATCTCCCTGGCCGCCTTGTTGGTAAATGTCAGAGTCAGAATATTCCACGGTTTGTAGCCCTGCGATATGAGGTAGGCCACCTTGGACGTCAGCACGCGCGTCTTTCCGGCCCCGGCGCCGGCTATCACCAACGACGGGCCCGCGATATACTCGACAGCCTTGCGCTGACTATCGTCGAGATTACTCAGAATTTCCTTGTCTGTCATCTAAATGTACGGAATATTAAAAAGCTTAGGGCTTGGCACAAAAAAAGGAGAACGCTGACGCGATACACGATGAAAACTCCTACTTAATAAGATTTGAGCGCCTGCATGCTTCTGTAATCTGTATTGCTACAGCACGCCATTGACATGCATAAGCTAACTCGGTTTTCATTTTTTACTGATGAGCATCCCGGTCTGCCGTCAGCGGAACTCCTCATCTGCAAAGGTAGTAACTTAATACGAGTATTGCAAATAAATTCTCACTTTTCCTGCCTCTTTCCTCGATAAAATTTCATCCCCGTGCTATTTCAATTCATAAATACGATAGTATACCAGCCTTTCATTATCTGGCGGGGGCGATTGACACATATCGTACGCGCGTATTTATTGATTTCATCGTCATTTACTTGCGTGATGCCCGGTCCGATCTTCTTCTCTGTGACAAAGCGATTGCCTCTCATATCCTCGATCACGCCGTAGTCCTCGATATCCTCATAAAATTTGTCGGCGTCCTGCTTATCGCGGAAATCCACATACACCTCCGGGTCGAAATAGGACTCTATCCTGACGCCGACGGCATGTTCGTCCACATCCTTCGAGTTATAGCGCTCGCCGTAATGACTCAGATCGGCCTTCGCTCCGCTTGCAAAGATCAAAACGGCCTTCTTTATGCTGTTGACGCTGTCCGCCCTGACCGTGTCCTGATACACCTTGGGCAGGTGGCAGCGCGCCATGCTCTTGCCGACGACCGAATCGGGATTGTCTATAATAGACATGAAGTCCGCATACACATCGGCGAACCGGAGCGTCTCGGCCTTCTCCGATTTACAGGAGGACACCAGCACCGCGCTCGCCGCTATCAGGAGAATATATAATCTACGCATATTTATCACTTGCTTTTCGGTTTGGCAGTCTTCTCCTCGCCGTTGATGACAAACTTCATCTCGTCGTCGTCCAGACTCTCTATCGTGGCGGGAGAATTGTCCAGATACAGCACCCCGTTCCTCACGACAAAGCCCTTGTCATACTTGTGAAGCAGCGTCATATTCCACGCGTTGGTCACCACCTTGCCGCCGTCGGTGCCCTTGCGGTATGTGATGGACATCGTGTCGCCTTCCTGGTCGTAGCCGTACATATTGCCGGAGCCCAGCTCGTCCTCCATGTCGCACTCTATCGTGTCGCCGCCCAGCGTACAGAGGTAAATGGTGCTCATACCGCTCTCGAGAGCCACGCCTGTCACTGTAGTGTCGGCCTGAACCGAATCAGTGGCCACCGAATCCTCTGTGGCAACCGGCGCCTCCTGTTTGACTGCCTTTTTACAGGACACTGCGGAGAATAATATGCCTCCTGTCAAAGCTATCACGAAAATCCTGGAAAACTGTCTCATCTCTATTTAACTTATATATACGTGCAAAATTAAGCATAATCCCGCCCGCGGCAAAGTGAGGCGCAAATTAATCCTCGCTTCTGAGGCATAAGTGAGCGAACTAATATCCGGAAAAAGGGGGAATCGTCCGGTCGCGTTCTAATGTCAATCTAACGGCGTCCGAATTGCAATTTCATGTAAGGCTTCCCGCTTGCGCGGAAAATTACATGGCACGCAAAAAATTCTCATGCGGACGAAAACAAATTCTAGTGGGATAAGAATGAATTCTCATGCGATCGGACGACCAGTCCGATGGGACGAAAATAAGTTCTCAAAGG
>OMUV01000115.1 GCA_900314335.1 uncultured Prevotellaceae bacterium
GCGAAATGCCGTGACCGCGGCCTTGAATGTCCGCATCGCGATGTCCCGGAGGACGGCTCATGATGCTCAGCATACATATAATATATATGCGTGCGGGCTCCGCCGTGTCCGTGCGACGGACAGCCGCTCAGCTCTTGGCCTCGTAAGTGAGGTAGACGATGTATTGGCCGTCGGCACGGAAGCGCACCTCGGAGCCGATGCATTCGTTGAGCGTGCCTTCCCACCACTCGCGGAACGGGCGGCAGGGCCATCTGAGACCGTCGCTCCCGAGGCGCGAGCAGGAGCAGTTGAAGATGCTCATCTGCAGGCCGCGCGCGGTGGCGAACATGGCGTCGCCCACGACGGGCGTGAAGCAGCCGTAGTCGGTGTACATCGCCGCTCTGATGCCGAAGTCCGCCCGGTAGCGCCGCAGCAGCGAGACATTGCCTATCGTGTGATCCTCCCTGAGGCCCGTAGCCCCTAAGTAAGCCACGACGGGCTGCCGGCCGGCGCTCTTCACGAGGCTCAGGACAAGGCGCGTGGCTTTGGTCAGGTCGTTGTCGTCCTGTTCGTACACCTGGCGGAAGATCGCGCCGTAGCGCTCACGGAGAGCGGGGGACAGGCTGTCGCCGTCGCCCGTGGCCAGCAGACGGCCCTCGCTCAGCAGCCGCGCCTCGAGCTCCGGGCGCTCTCTGTGGAGCGTCGCGAGGGCGCCGTCACAGCACACCAGCAGTTTCGCCTCCTCAAGCACGCGCGTCGGGACGCGGTGGCGGGGAAACTGCCCGTTGGCCAGAATAACGGCGTCGCAGGCCGTGCTCAGCGCATCATAACGTTCCATTCCCATTGTCTTTGTCTTGTCCGTCAGGAGCGGAGGCGGCGCCGCGCATCATGCCTTTCCATTTTCTGTATCCGGCTATCGCGATGATCACATATAGCGTGTAGAGCCCGGCGGTGAAGGGCAGGCCTTTGTAGACATAGAGCGCCGCGAGCTCGGTGTCGACCACTATCCAGAGGAGCCACTGCTCGAGATATTTGCGGGCCAGCCACCACAGCGCGATGAAGCTCAGCGCGTTGCCGAAGGAGTCGAGCACGGGCACGGTGCTGTCCGTGAAGTGGATGAGCAGCATGTAGACCGCGCCCCAGGAGGCGAGGAAGAGCAGCAGGCTCGGCAGCAGCAGGCTGCGCTTGACCCGCGTCACGGGCATCGCCTCGCCCTCGCTCTGGCCGCGCTTCCTGCCGAACTTCCACACGATGAGGCCGTAGATGGCCGCCAGCGCGTAGTAGACCTGCATGCCGAAGTCGGCGTAGAGCCCCGCGCGATAGTAGACCACCATGTAGACCAGCGGCATGATGAGCCCCGTGATCCAGAGCCACATGCTGGCCCGGTATTCCTGCCACACATACACCAGTCCGATGAGGGTGCCGATGATGTCAAGCCAATGGGCGGAGAGAAACTGCAAGGCTGCGCTGGCTTAGAAGTTGATCGTGATATTGCCCATCATCGTGAAGCCGGCCATGGGCACATAGCCGATCTCCTCGTAGCGGTTGCTCTCCGTATGGCCTCTCGATGCGCTCACGGCCGAGTAGACCCATCCACTGGCCGCATAGTGACGGTCGAAGATGTTGTTGAGACTCAGAGAGAAGCTCAGAGATTTGGGCTTATACAGGGCGGCGGCGTCCTTGAAGCGCAGTGTGTAGCCCAGAGTGATGTCGCTCTGGCTGAAGCAGGGAAGTGAGCGATCCTTGCTCTCCGTATTGTCAAGGTACTGGCGGCTTACGAAGTTGGTATGCCAAACGGCAGTGAATCCGGCGATGTGGAAATCGGCGAAGCCGTTGAGTATCGTGGTAGGCGAAAAGGCCAGAGTGGACTTGTCGTAGTGTACGGTGGTGGGCTTGTAGGAAGGATCGGATGCCGAGCTGTGGGTAATGGGACTGTAGTCATCGGGAGCGGCATTGTCCCAGTCGTCGAGGTACTCGGTGAAGTCCTTGATGCGGTTGACGGAGAATGCAGCGTTGCCCTCGAGAGACAGCCATGAGAGCGGAGCTGCGCCGGCCGTGAGCTCTACGCCGCAGCGGTAACTGCGTCGGATATTGGTCGTGAGATTCTTACCGATGTCGCTCTTCTCGCCGGTCTGCACGAACTGGTTGTGGTAGTTCATGTAGTAAAGATTCGCTCCGGCGTGGAAGAGTGAGCTGCGGTACTCGTAGCCGAGTTCGTAGTCCAGCAGATGCTCGGGACTTGGAGCGGGATATTTGGCGTTGTTGGTGAAGTTGTTGCGCTCAGGCTCCCTGCCGGCGTAGGCAATGGAGGCGTATGCCTTGTGGGCTCCGAGAGTGAAGCTCAGACCTGCCTTGGGGTTGAAGAAGTTATAGTATTTGTCGATGTTGAGAGGCTGATTGACGTAGGTGCCGTCGCTTCTCTTGCGGAATTTGTCGTTGTTGCCGTCGGTATTGTACTCCACGTGGCGGTATTGCAGGTCGGCAAATGCATTCCAGTACCTGAGGAAGCTGTAGGTGGCCTTCAGATATCCGCTGTAGTCGTATTTGTGGGCGTCGGAGTCATAGTAGCGGTAGTTTTTCCCGCCGGGGCGCACTGCGTTGTCGAGCGCCTCATCGGCTATATAGGAGAGAAAACCGTAGTGATCGCAGCGGAACTGCTGCAGGCTCAGTCCGCCTACCACGTCCCATGCGGAAGTCTTGTAGTTGGCGTTGTAGACCATGCCGTAGGTATGCTGCGTGAGTCCCTTGTGGCGCACGAAGTCAGATTTCTTCAGCTTATTGCCCTCTGCGTCCGTGAATGTGAGACCGAACTTGGCAAGCTTGTACTGCGGTCTGAATTCCTCGTAGTATCCGTGGCCGTAGGTGTAGTGGAGAGCCAGATGATGACTCCAGTGTTCACTAGGCTCCCATACGCCGGAGAGGATGTTGTGGTCCTGTACGAAGTTGTCGGTAGTGCGACTCCAGTAGCTGCCGTCGCGCATCTTGTAGCGCTCGGTGAGATATTTGCCGTTGGCATCGGTCTTGAAGCCGGAGTAGTCATCGTTCCATACGAGTTGCTCGTAGAGATTGTTGTATCTCCCCAGACCGACCTTGTAGAGATCCTTGTAGCTCCTTATCCCGGTGTGCACTCCGTAGGTACCATCGTAGAGGCTGAGGTCATCGTTGCCGGTGATCACTCCATTCCAGGCTTGTCCGGTGTGCTCGTAGTTTCCCACATTCTTATAGCTTATGCGGTATTTTTCACCGAGCCATGAGAGCCCGCCGAGATAGCTGCC
Organism: uncultured Prevotellaceae bacterium; assembly: GCA_900314335.1. GTDB lineage: Bacteria > Bacteroidota > Bacteroidia > Bacteroidales > Bacteroidaceae > UBA6398. The sequence continues at coordinate 3,255 of OMUV01000115.1, forward strand.
GGAGTTGCCCTTCGTGCCGTGGACATAGCCGTCGGTGTGGGTGCCGTGCCATGCGCCGAAGCCGTAGAGGTTCTTCCAGATGCGGCCCGTCTGCAGGGTGAAGCCTCCGTTCATAGTATTGTATGAGCCGTAGGAGAATGTGCCCTCGAGCGAAGGCTTGAGCGCGGGGCTGAGGAGCTGGAGAGCAATGCTTCCGCCGAATGCTCCGTCGCCGTTGGAGGATGTGCCGATACCCCTCTGTATCTGGGCGCTCTGCAGTAGTGCGCCATAGGAATTCATGTTGGCCCACCATACGCATTCGTCCTCGGGGGAATTGAGCGAGATACCGTCGAGGGTGATGTTGATGCGGGTACCGTCGGCCCCGCGTAGACGCATGGCTACCGTGCCCGTACCGAGACCGTTCTCTCCCCATGCCAACACTCCAGGAGTGCCCGAGAAGAGAAACGGCAGTTCCCTGCCGGTCCTGGAGAATTCATGCAGTTCCTGTTTTTTCATTTCTGTTACCGCAAAAGGCGCTTTCTTTCCTGCGCGTACGCCTTTTACCACTACTTCATCGAGGCTCTTGGAGCGCAGTGTGTCGCCCCCGGCCTTTGTCTGTGCGCCCGCTGCCACAACCATAGTCATAGCCGCGAGAAGCATGATTTGTCTTTTCATCCGCTTACTTAGGATTTAAAATAAATGTATAAGGGATTTATCCTACCTACGCCGGCATTATCCGGATCAGGTTATCGGGTATGTTCTCAGCCGCCCAATAGAGCAGCACCCCTTAGTCTCCAGTCTGGAGACCGTTGCAAAGATACGTCAATAATTCCTAACAATGCGCGGGAAAATTAAGGAAAATGCCCCTTCGCCGCCTTCTGCTGCCCGATGCCGCCGCATTCGCCGCTCCGCAGGCCGTGCGTTGCAAAGCCTATGTGGCGCTCAGGCGCTCTCAGGCCCGTCTGCGCCGAAGCAGTTGTGCCGCGCGCCGCCATGGAGGTTGCCCGGCGAAGTGCGCGATAATACTTGAGGCTTCCGCACCGCGCAGGATTTTACTCATATAATATGTAAGGCGTATCTCTCGCCTCGCAGCCGGCGCATTTTGCCCGGGTGGTGGTCGCGGCTCAGAAGCGCAGGCCGTAGTAGATGGTCGACCGCCAGCGCATGCTGTAGATGGACAGGTGCTTCTCGTCGCCTTTCCAGTAGCCGTGGAGCACGGTGCTGAGGCCGATAAACCGCCCGTGGTGGCTGTACTGCAGCGCCCATGTGTTTTTGGCGATGATGTTGGGGAAGTGGTAGCGCATGCGGCTGTTGACCCCGTCGTGCCGCAGTTTGTCGTGGTCGTAGATGATGAGCGAGGGCAGAAGCGAGCAGTGGAGCAGCCACCGGCGCCCCAGGACGAGGTTGTGTGCGTAGCCCACGCCGATGGCGAAGTCGGCGTACTTGAGCCGCGCCTGCGTAGCCGTGTCGTTGACGTCCGCGTTGATCTTCATGTCGCCGATCTGCAGGGCGGCGCCGATGAGCAGGCTGCCCGCGCTGCGCCGCTGCACAAACGACTGCGTCAGGGCGGCGGGGAAGGAGAAGCGACGGCCGTTCGCCGCCCAGTAGAAGTTGGCGAACATCTCGCGGCGCCGCAGCGATCCCTGCGGCAGGTCCTGCCGTACGCCGTCGTAGGTGATATTGCCGCGGTCGGTTTTGGAGTTGTTATAGGAGAAGTCGAAGCCCGCGCGATTGCCGTAGGAGTTGACGTTGAAGGTGGTGCTGGAACTGCGGCCGATGAGCTTGAGCGGGTTGATGGCAATGCCTATGCCGATGCCGCGGCAGCTGGCCAGAACGCTGAAGGTGCCGCGCAGGCGCGAGGTCCAGAAGCCCGAGATCGGGATGTCCCCGGCGTGACCGCGCGTACCGAGCAGTGTGCCGGCCATGTGGCCGTGCAGGGAGACAGTCCACAGTTCGTCGGGCCGGCGGATATAGGCGCTGTCGACGTTGGAGTGGAAGTAATGGCGCGTGACGATGTCCCTGAATTTCGAGAGTTTCTGATCCCCGCGCTCCAGGCGCATGCGGCGGTTGGCCTGCTTCAGCGTGTCGCCGTCGGCAAACGCTTTTTTGCGGTGAAACAGTGTGTCGCCCCAGCGCAGCACATCGCCGCTCTCGGCGCGGTTTCTGAGTTCCATCCTGAGGCTGTCTATCCGCTCGCGTCGCCTCATGCGCCGCGCCTTGCGCTCGGAGATCGGCTTTGCCGGCTTCACCGTGTCGCCCCCGTCCCGCAGCGAGGCGTCGTAGGGCTGTTCAGCTGCGCCCACACCCTGCGCCGCGGTCGCGCCGGGGCTTACTAAGTTTGCAACAGCGTTTGCCGTATTTTTGCCGTGGCTTACTACTTTCGCGTTAATATTCTCCGCGGCCGCGCCGGGGCTTACTACCTTCGTGCAAGTGTTCGCGGCGGCGGTCATGGCGGGCGGTGCGATCGCTGTGCGGTTTGGCATGGCGAGCGCTGGCATGAAGTCCGACACCAAGAAGGCGACGGCGGCAAACAAATGGGGTAGTATCGTTTTTCCAGGCATATTCGCCGCAAAATTAATGGTTTTTCCGAATTACTACCGTAATTTCCGCCGTTTTATTAAAAATATCTTTCGCTCTGCCGTGCCTCGAAAGAACTCTTGTCTGGATGCAAGCGAAATATAAACTGGCCGGGCCGCTTGCAGCGCGGCCCTGTCCTCCGCGTTACTAACGAAGTGGAGACGCGCGCTAAGGCTTTGCGCGGCGTTAGCTGGGAGGACCGCTGCAGCGCGGCCCGC
>OMUV01000172.1 GCA_900314335.1 uncultured Prevotellaceae bacterium
CCTCCCAGCCAGCCTCGCGCATTATAGATTAAGATTCCTTATTTTTGAAGTCCTCATTCATCTGCTCCGCCGGTATAACTTCGCCATGCGAAACACGTTCGCTTCGTCCGCATTTTTTGAGAAGCATTCACCACTTCTCAAAAAAACTTCCGCTTAAGTCAAAAACTACATTTGAGATGAGGAAAAACACCTCAAATGTATTTCAAAACATCTCAAACATAATTTTGCCCTTCCGGGAGCGCTGATTTTCATACACTTACAAAGGCAATTTTCCGCCCGTTCCGGGCGCTCCGATCCGCCCTCCGGGAATATGCTCTGCACGCCTCGCCAGCGCAGGCCGGAGGCGATAATTTTCTTTTAACAAACAGTTCGCCTTCCCGGCGGAACGGGCTTCGAGAAGGCCGTTGCAGCGGCCGATATTTCACAGATTAACATTTGCGAGGGCCGGCGCACGACAAATTCACGGGAAAATGATTGCGCAAATAAAAAAAAGAATAGAATTTTGGGGCTTCATATAAAAAAAAACGTAACTTTGCGTGATGACTATACCGAACTTCGGCTAAATCTAAGTCAACAAAAACTTACTGAGAATACCAAAAATCGGTTTGAAGGCTTAACTAAGGCAAAACAAAACAAAACAAACTATATCATGAAGAATACCATCTTGTGGATCATGGCTCTCCTGTCCATCGTCATGGGATTCAGTTCGTGCTCGGACGACGTCGACGACTCGAATCTCTATGTGTTCACGGGAAAATCCATTACCGACTACATCAAGGAGGAGCCGCAGCTCAGTTACTACTACATGCTTCTGCAGCGCACCAAGAGCGGCAAGAAAGGCTCTACTGTTGACCATCTGCTCGAGGCGAGGGGCAACTACACCGTCTTCGCGCCGACCAACGATGCTGTCCAGCACTACCTCGACTCCATCTACGCCGTTAAGGATTACGATGTCACCCAGACGCCCGACTCGGTGGCTCAGGACATCGTCTTCAACAGCATCATCGACAGCGAGAACAACGACGCCTACCGCACCACCGCATTTCTGGAGGGTACATTTGACTACAAGTCGATGGCTGACCGCTTCGTCACGGTCAGCTTCGGCAGCAACGACTCCACCGGCCGCGTAGCATTCTACATAGATGCTTTCTCGAAAATCATCAGTCCCGACAACGAGGCCGAAAACGGCTGGATGCACGTAGTGGACCGCGTAGTGATGCCCTACTCCAGCACCCTGCCCGACCTCATCGCCTCGCAGGACAATCTGAAGATATTCTCCCACCTCCTTCTCGTCACCCATCTTAGCGACAGCCTCACGCTGATACGCGACGAGAAGTACGAAGAGAAGGACAAGCCGGACAGGATAACGACGCCTACCATGAACGACATCGTACCGCGACACCGCTATTACGGCTACACGGCCTTCGTAGAGCCCGACTCCCTGCTCTGTGCCAAATGGGGCGTAACGCTGCGAGAGGAGAGCGGCGGCGTGGCCAACTGGGACGAGATAATGCAGCGCGTGGAGCAGGTATGCAAGGAGTACTATCCTAATGCCACAGACCCCGACCTTACCAGCCCCGACAATGCCGTCAATCAGTTTGTCGCCTACCATCTCATAAAGGGCGCTACGCCTTTCAACAAGCTCGTCATTCACTACAACGAGACGGGCTACTCCTACACCAATCCCCTGCAGCTCGGTATCGACAAGATGCAGTACTGGGAGACGATGGGCAAATACCCGCGCCTGCTCAAGATGACGGAAGGCAAGCAGACCGAAGGCAAGCGTCTCAACCGCTACGTCTCGGAATACGACCCCGACAACTATGACGAGATTACCGTACCGCGTCCCGGCATTTTGGTAAGCGCTACCAACGGTCAGAGAGACATACAGGCCCTCAACGGGTTCTATTATCCTATAGACGACGTGCTCTGGTACGACGACGATGTGCCCGGCAAGGTGCTCAACGAGCGTATGCGCTTCGACGTGCTCTCACTTCAGCCCGAGCTGATGACCAACGGCTATCGCGCTCAGCAGAATGAGAACCATTATTATATATATGACGAATATGTCGACGGCATCAGCTTTACCGACGAGACCATGATGACCATCCTCATGTGCTACGGCAACACGGGCAACCGTGCCTTCGAGCAGGACGAACCGTTCTTTGAGGGACAATACGACGTGACGATGAAGTTGCCGCGCGTGCCCAATGACGGTACCTACGAGCTCCGCGTAGCCGTAGGCAACGGCGGCGGATGCGGCATGGTACAGACCTACCTCGGTACCGACAAAAACAATCTGAGCGCCATCGGCCTCCCGCTGGACCAGAGGTACACCGAGACGACGGGCGTCGGCAAACTCTGGTTTAGGGACACCGACGATAAGGAGGAGAACGCACGTCTGGAGCGCATCATGAGAAACCACGACGTGATGAAGGGCCCGAACTGCTACGGCACACACAGCGCTGCCGGAGCCCGCGGCGGCCGCGACGACGGCTTCTCGCTCCACAAGCTGCGCCACATCATGTACCGCGGTCCCGTCTCCAAGGACAAGACCTACTACGTACGCTTCAAGAGTATCCTGACCAACCCGGCCGCACACCTTGACATCGACTATATCGAGTGGTGCCCCAAGAATGTGTACGCAGGCGAGAAGGCCGAGGACAAGTGGTAAAAAGCTGACATCAGTCCCTGATATACGGCGGGCCCTGAAAGCGACACGAAGCTTTCAGGGCCCGCTTCTGTTGTCCGAGGCGGAAACGGCGGCGGGTCAGAATGATGGCCCTGCGGGACAGAGGGAACGCTCTGCGCGATATGAAAAACTTTTGCTAACTTTGCACAGCCTATTCCATAGTGCGCAAAACGGCACTTCCACAGGCGCCACCAATACAATGACCGAAGCAGAAATCAAGGACAAGATAAGTCGCGGGCTTTGCGAGGCCGAGATTACCACGGCGCGCTTTGCCCATGGGCGCAACGTGCTCACGCCGCCGCGCAAGCCGTCGGCCCTGAAGCGCTACATCGGCAAGTTTGGCGACCCGATCGTCAAGATCCTGCTCGTAGCGGCGTGCCTGTCGCTGGCGCTCAACTTCTTCGACGGGGAGTACGCCGAGACCATTGGCATATTCTGCGCCATATTCCTGGCCACGGGCATCTCGTTCTATTTCGAGAACGACGCAGCCAAGCGCTTCGATGCGCTCAACCGCATGGGCGACTCGGCGCTGGTCAAGGTGGTGAGGCGCGGCAAGGTGACCGAGATACCGCGGAGCGAAGTGGTGAGGGGCGAGATAGTGCTGCTCTCACAGGGCGATGAAGTGCCCGCCGACGGCAATATCCTGCAGTCGGAGTCGATGGTCGTGGACGAGAGCAGTCTGACTGGCGAGCCGCCGGTGCACAAGAGCGCCGAAGCCGATGCCGCGCATGAGACGGCCTACCCCGCTAACCGCCTCATGCGCTCCACAATGGTCGTGGAGGGCTACGGCACAATGGAAGTGACCGAGACTGGCGACGACACGGAGATAGGACGCCTGCACCGCGAGGCCACGACATTCGTACCCGAGAATACCCCGCTCAACAAGCAGCTCAAGCGCCTTGCCTCTCTCATCAGCAGGGCCGCTTTCATCATAGCCTTCGCAGCCTTTCTCATTCTGACCGTCAAGGGCCTCCTGGGCATCGACTACTCACAGCCGAGATTTTGGATAGAGATAGCCAAGACACTTCTGAGCAACTTCATGATGGCCGTGACGCTCATCGTGATGGCTGTGCCGGAGGGCTTGCCCATGGCCGTATCGCTGTCACTGGCTCTCAACATGCGGCGCATGCTCTCCACCGGCACACTGGTCCGTCGTATGCACGCCGGCGAGACAATGGGCGCCGTCACGGTAATATGCACCGACAAGACGGGCACACTCACGCTGGGCGACATGCGCGTGGCCGACATCAAGTACAAAGGCGAAGCCGCCGATTTCTGCCGCTCCGTGGCCTGCAATACGACTGCCTGCCTCGACGACGATGCCCCCGGCGGCTGCATAGGCACGCCGACCGAAGGCGCTATGCTCCGCTGGATAGAGACGAAGGGCCAGGACTACCAGAAACTGCGCAACGAGGTGACCATTGTGCACCGCATACCCTTCAGCTCCGAACTGAAATACATGGCCACGCTCATCGCCACCGCCGACGGGCAGAGGACGGTCTATGTCAAGGGCGCGCCGGAGGTCATCATGGGCATGTGCAGCATGAACGCTGAAGAGCGCGCCTCGGTGACCACTCTCCTGGAGGCCGCCCAGGGACGCGCCATGCGCACACTGGCCTTCGCCAGCCTCAGTGTGCCGGCTACGGAGGACGATCTGCCGGGCGTCATCGCCCGCGGCGGACTGCGCTTCACCGGCCTTGCAGCCATCAGCGACCCCGTGCGTCACGATGTGCCCGAGGCCGTGCAAAAGTGTCGCCGCGCAGGCATCAAGGTCAAGATAGTGACCGGCGACAACGCCGTCACAGCCCGCGAGGTGGCCCGCAAGATAGGCATATGGACCGACAAGGACACCGAGGAGAACATCATAACCGGCGAAGAATTTGCCGCCCTGAGCGACGAGGAAGCGCTTCACCGCATAGCCAAGCTCAAGATCATGGCGCGCGCCCGCCCGATGGACAAGCAGAGGCTCGTATTGCTCCTGCAGAAGATGGGAGAGGTCGTGGCCGTGACGGGCGACGGCACCAACGACGCGCCGGCGCTCAACTTCGCCAACGTGGGCCTCGCCATGGGCTCCGGCACGGCCGTGGCGCGCGAGGCGGGCGACATCACGCTGCTCGACGACTCCTTCGCCACCATCGTGACCGCCGTCAAGTGGGGCCGCTCCCTCTACAAGAACATCCAGCGCTTCATCATCTTCCAGCTCACGGTCAATGTCACCGCGATGCTCACCGTGCTCATCGGCACCCTTATCGGCACCACGCTGCCCCTCACTGTGCCGCAGATGCTGTGGATAAACCTTATCATGGACACCTTCGCCGCCCTGGCGCTCGCCTCGCTGCCGCCCTCCGAGAGGGTCATGTACAAGCGGCCGCGGCGCTCCACCGACTTTATCATTACGCGCCCCATGATGAAGAACATCCTCTACACCTCGCTCGTGTTCACCGCCATCCTTGTCATCGCGCTGGCCATCGTGGAGCACCAGATCAGCCTCCGCAGCCACGACTACGTCTACGTGATGAAGAATCTTACGATGTTCTTCAACATCTTCGTGTTCCTCCAGTTCTGGAATCTGCTCAATGTACGGGCTTTCGACAGCGGCAACTTTGCCTTCCACAAATTCTTCCAGTGCAAGGGGCTGCTGCTCGTGCTGCTGATCATCCTGGCCGGGCAGATACTCATCGTGGAAGCCTGCGGCCCGGTGTTCCGCACATTCCATCTCAACTTCAGCGTGTGGCTGGAGATAATTCTGGGCACGATGCCCGTCTTCCTCATCCCCGAAATAGTCAGGGCCGTGAGGAGACGCGCCCGTATCAGGCATCCCAAAGGTATGATTTCCAAATAAATTGTATATATTATGAATGAGTTGGCAGACATTAAAAACATAGTGTTTGACTTCGGCGGCATACTCGTAGACCTGGACCGCGAGCGGTGCATCAGCGCCTTCGAGAACCTCGGCGTCAACGTCCGCGACGCTCTGGGCCAGTACACACAGAGCGGCGTGTTCTCGAGCTACGAGAAGGGAGACATCTCCACGGAGGAGTTCTGCGACGCGCTCAGGCAGATAGCCGGCCGGCCGGAGATCGCCGACCGCAAGATCACGGACGCGTGGGACGAGTTTCTCGTGGGCATCCCCACCGAGCGCCTCGACTGCCTCGCCGCCCTCCGCGACCGCTACAAGCTCTATCTGCTGAGCAACACAAACCGCTGCCACTGGACTCTGGCCACCAACGACCTCTTCCTCTACCACGGGCTGACGGTCGACTATTACTTTGAAAAGATCTACCTGTCCTACAAGATGGGCATGCTCAAGCCCGAGTCCGCCATCTTCGAGGCCGCCATCAAGGACGCCGGCATCAAGCCCGCCGAGACGCTCTTTATCGACGACAGCGAGGCCAACTGCCAGACGGCCGCAAAGCTCGGCCTGCGCACATTCCACTCCACCGCCCCGGGCGACTGGATGAAGCTCTTCCAGCAGGAGGACCAGCAGGATGCGGCTGCTCACTGACGGCTCCGCGCTGCCCGCCACCGGGTCGATGGCGGCGGTGGGAAGCTTCGACGGCGTGCATCTCGGCCACCGCTACCTGCTCAGGGCGCTCTGCTCTGAGGCGCAGCGGCGCGGGCTCAGCGCCATGGCCGTCACCTTCCGCCAGCACCCGCTCTCCGTCCTTCGCCCCGCGAGCGCCCCGCGCCTCCTCACCACCCTGGACGAGCGCCTCGCCCTGATAGAAGCCACTGGCGTGGACTATTGTGTCCTGCTCGACTTCACGCCTGCAATGGCAAGCCTAAGCGCGGAGGAGTTCATGAGCCAGCTGCTGCGGGAGCGGTACAATGTCCGCGCGCTGCTCATGGGCTACGACCACCACATCGGAAGCGACCGCGAGCACAGCTTTGAGCATTATGTCGAGGCAGGAAAAGCTGCCGGCGTGGAGGTAGTAAGGGCTGCGGAATACCGTCCCGAGTCGGGCCTGGCGGTGAGTTCGTCGGCCGTGAGGCGTGCCGTGGAGAACGGTGAGATGGAGAAGGCCTCGCTCATGCTGGGCCGGCCGTACAACATCTGCGGCCCGGTGGCCCACGGCCGTCATGTGGGCACGACGCTCGGATTCCCGACGGCCAACATCGACACCGCGAAGCAGGGCAAGGTGATGCCGCGCGGCGGAGTCTATGCCGCCATCGCCGAGGTGGGCGACAGGCGTTACCGCGCCGTGGTCAACATCGGTTCGCGCCCCACTCTCGACAACGGCAGCGACGTCACGACCGAGGCTTTCCTGCTCGATTTCGACGGCGACCTCTATGACCGCGAGGTCAACCTACAGTTCGTTGTCCGCATGCGCGACGAGAAGCGCTTCTCTTCGCTCACGGCGCTGCGGGACGCCATCGCCGCCGACGCCGAGAGCGCACGCTATCTTGTGAAATTGTAATCCCGCTCTCCGCTCCCCGCCCCGGAAATGCGGAACTTATTCCCCTCACCGCCGGAGGGCTTACTCGCAAATCTTTCATCGTGCGAAATGCATTTTTTCCGCTTCCCCGAAAAAATGTTCCGCATGCGGGAGAAACTACAAGGCACCTAAGGAAAACTACATAGGACATAGTAGAAAACATGTGCCTTGTAATTTTGGCACTTTTGGGCCTCTGATTTTTAAGCATTTGCAAAGGCTCCGGAATCCGCCTTTCCGGAGCCGCGGCAGAGAGCATTCCGCATGTTTTCCGCGCCTTCCCATTCATAGTAAGGCAGCGCCGCATGCGGTCCGCCGGCTAATATTCTCCCCAAACCGATTAATTCTGAAAGCATAACAAGAGCGCATTCTCCGCGGCGGGGCGTTTTTGCGCTGCGCGGGAAGCTTTTATCAGGGCAAAATGATTGGAACAGAATATAAAATGGTATCTTTGCAGATAACTGATGAATAGATTTCCCACTATGAAAGAAAGAATATATCTCCTCGTTGCAGTGTTGGTATTAGGGCTCACGGCCTCGGCTCAGACCAAGGAACAGGAGGCGGCCGCGCTGCGCAAGCTCGGCATCGCCCAGTACGCCATCTCGCATCTCTATGTCGACACGGTCAATCCCTCAAAGCTTGTGGAGGGCGCCATCACGGGCATGCTCTCCAAGCTCGACCCCCACTCCACCTACACCGACGCGGCGCAGACAAAGGCCTTCAACGAGCCGCTCAAGGGCGATTTTGAGGGCATCGGCGTCCAGTTTAACATGCTCGAGGACACGCTCGTCGTGATACAGCCCACTGACAAGGGCCCGTCGCAGAAGGCCGGCATTCTGGCCGGCGACCGCATCATCAGGGTCAACGATACGCTCATCGCGGGCGTCAAGATGCCCACGACCACCATCATGAAGATGCTGCGCGGGCGCAAGGGGACAACGGTTCACCTCGGTATCATCCGCCCGGGCGTGAAGGACGAGATCAAGTTTGACATCGTGCGCGACAAGATACCTCTCCACACGCTCGACGCAGCCTATATGCTGACCAAAAAGGTCGGTTACCTGCGCTTCGGCTCGTTCGGTCAGAAGACGCCCGAGGAGGTGCACAGCGCCATCGCCTCGCTTAAGGACAAAGGCATGGAGTCGCTCATCATAGACCTCAGGGACAACGGCGGAGGCCTGCTGGAGGCCGCCATCGAGATAGCGAACGAGTTTCTGAGCGCCGGCGACCTGGTGGTCTACACCAAGGGCCGGGCCGTTCCCTCGGCCCAATACAAGGCCAAGGGCGGCGGCATATTCACCAAGGGCAAGGTGGCTGTGCTGATCGACGAATTCACCGCTTCGGCGGCGGAGATTCTCTCGGGCGCGCTTCAGGACCACGACCGCGGGGTGATAGTGGGCGTCAGGAGCTTCGGCAAGGGCCTTGTGCAGCAGCCCGTGAGCCTGCCCGACGGTTCGATGATACGCCTCACTGTATCGCGCTATTACACCCCCGCAGGGCGCTGCATCCAGAAGCCTTACAAGCCCGGCGAGAAGGAGGCCTACAGCCTCGACGAGCTCAACAGGCTGCGCAGCGGCGAGCTCTTCCACGCCGACAGCATCCACTACAACGACTCGCTCAAGGTCTACACGCTCAGGAAGCACCGCCCCGTCTACGGCGGAGGCGGCATAATCCCCGACTACTTCGTACCCATCGACACATTGACCTACACCAAGTACTACCGCGCCCTCTCGCGGGCCAATCTGATACTGCCGGCGGCCTCCAAGTATATCGACCGTCACCGCAGCGAGCTCAAGAGCGCCTACAGCGACTTTGAGGCCTTCCGCAAGGGCTTCACTGTGCCAGCCGCAGTGACCGACAGCATATTCTCGCAGGGCGAGGCCAAGAAGATTAAGCCCGCCGACGACAGCGAGCGCACCAAGACAGCCACACTCACGGCCAAACTGATAAAAGCCATCGTAGCCCGCGACCTCTGGGATACTTCCGAGTATTTCCGGATCATTAACGACGACGACGCCACGATAGAAAAGGCCGTACAGGTGCTGGGGAAATAACTCTCTCTTCCTCCCGCCATGAAACACATCCGCACCGCGCTTCTCCTCATCGCCCTGCTGCTGCCCCTCGGGGCGGCGGCCTCGTTCGTAGACGGCGGCAAGCGGGAGTTCCCCCTGTATTGCAACGGTGTCCCCTGCGTCATCGATACGGCCACACGCAATATCTACTGCTCCGTGATAAGGCCGGAGAACGATTCGGTGAAACTGGTGTTCAGCTCGGACACGATAGGATTTCTGCGCATCAACTACCGCCGCTACAAAATGGGCGACACGGTGAGGCTGAGCAACAAATTCTCCCTCTCCTACACGACCTACGTGGGCACGTCGTTCAACCGCTGGAAACTGTGGCTCACATCGCTTCCCATCGTGATGATCGAGGCGTCGCGCTATGAGAAGGGCGTCTACCACCACGGCTACATGTTCGTCATCGACCCTCTCAGGCGCACCAAGGGGAAGGCGCTCTTCAGCCAGTTTGTCGGCGTGAAGATCCGCGGCGGATACACCGCGGGCCTGGCCAAGAAACCGTACGGCATAAAGCTCTGGGACAGCCACCGCGAGGGCAAGAACGTCAGCGTGCTGGGGCTGCGCAAGGACGACAACCTGATCCTCGACGCCATGTACAACGACCCCGCCCGCATGCGCAACCGCCTCTGCGCCGACCTGTGGAACCGGGTGGACAGCCTGCCCTACGAGGTCGCCGAGGGCCATTCGCGCCTCAACGCCACCGAGGGACGCTTCGTCGAAGTCTTTGTCGACGGCTGCTACAACGGGCTCTATTGCCTCACCGATAAGATCAATCGTAAGAAACTGGACCTTGTGAAAGTGGAAACCGATGAGAGCGGCAAGCTCACGCATCACGGCGTCCTCTACAAGAGTTATGACTGGACCGATGAGACGCGCTTTCAGAATGTCAACATGAGCGCCGGCATCGAGAATACGCTCGTGTGGCGCGGCTGGGAGCAGAAATATCCCGACGACAGCGCCGCGGAGAGCTGCTGGAAGCCTCTGAGAGACCTTATCAGCTTCACGGCCAAAAAGACTAACCCCAACAGCTACAACTTTGCCGCCTACCTGCGCGCCAAATACTACCTGCAGAACATCGTCGACTATGCCCTGTTTGTCAATGTGCTCAACCTCGGCGACAATGTCTGCAAGAACCTCTTCGTGAGCTTCCGCGACGTCGACACGACCAGTCCGAAAGCCCTGCTCACGCCCTGGGACCTCGACTGTTCCCTCGGCCGCAGCTGGGACGGCAGCAAAGCGGAAGGCGTGGGCTTTACCGACCATATGCTCGCCGCGGACATCATCGGCCGCCCTATCCTCACCGGCCCGTACTACTACCGCACACGCATCCGGGACACCTGGGAGCGCTGGAAGAGGGGCCCGTTCTCCGTGGACAGCGTGAGCGCGAGGATCAAGGCCTACAACAATCTCTTTGAGACCTCCGGCGCGCGCACCAGAGAGAGCGCCCGCTGGCCGTCGAGCGTGGCCGCCCGCATCACAGAGCAGAGCTACATGATAGACTGGTACAAGCGCTCCGTGGCGGCAGCCGACAAATTTTTCGAAGGCTTCCCGAGCGGCATAGAGGAGGTGAGAGACGCCGTAACCTTTGTCATAAGCTCCGCCGGCGGGCACATCAGCGTTGGCGGAAGCGGTACGGCGCGCCTCAGCCTCTGCACCGGCGACGGCATCCTGCTTACCGACGGCGACATAAGCCTGCCCTACACCACCGCCACGCTCTCCCGCGGCCTCTACATCGTGACCGTGCGCCGGGGACAGACTGTGACACGCCGCAAAGTGCTTGTACGATAAACCATTCCCATGACCATAATATATATATTGCTTGGCATCGGCGCGGGAGCCCTCATCGGCTACCTCATAGCCCGCCTCCGCGCCTCCTCCCGCATCTCCGCCCTCACCACAGAGCGCGAAGTGGCCCTCCAGAAGGCGGAAAACCTCCGCCAGAGCCTGTCCGACGCCGAGCAGAGAGGAGAGAAACTGAGGCAGGAAGCAGAAGCCGGTTACAAAGAAGCCCTCGAGTCGCTCCGACAGCGGCAGAAAGAACAGATGGACGAGCAGATGAAGCTCCTCAGGGAGCAAATGAACACCTCGGCCGAGGAGATACTCCGCCGCCGGCAGGACCAGCTCGCAAAAGCCAACAGCGAACAGCTCGCCGCCATCCTCAATCCGCTCAACCAGAGCATCGACCACATGCGCCGGGCCGTCGAGGACAGCAAGACGGAGCAGACACGCACCATGGCGAGCCTCCAGACCATCATCCGCTCCTCGCTCGAGCAGGCCAAAGCCGTGGGCGAGAGCGCCGACCGCCTCGCCTCCGCCCTCACCGGCGAGAACAAGACGCAGGGAAACTTTGGTGAACTCAAACTGAAGGAACTGCTCGATTCGATGGGCCTGCAGGAGGGCCTCGAATACGACACCCAGCAGACACTGCGCACCCCCGACGGCCTCGCCATCCACGACGACGAGACGGGCAGCCGCCTGGTGCCCGATGTGATACTCCATTTCCCCGACCATCGCGACATGGTGATCGACTCGAAGATGAGTTTCAAGGCCTTCGAGGAATATCAGGCCGCCACGTCCCCCGACGAGAAGGCCGCAGCCCTCAAGCGCCACGTGGCCTCGGTACGTTCGCACGTCCGCGAGCTCAAGGGCAAGGACTACAGCCGTTACCTGAACCGCGGCACGGCACATCCCGACTTCGTTATCATGTATGTGTTCAGCGAGGGAGCTCTCCATCTGGCCCTCACCGCCGACCCTTCGCTCTGGAACGAAGCCTATCGCGCCGGAGTGCTCATCACGGGTTCGCAGAATATGTACGCGCTGCTGCGCATCCTCGAGATGAGCTGGCGCCAGGTGAGACAGGTGGAAAATCAGCAGAAGATAATGGACGCCGCCGGCGAGGTGGTGAAGCGCGTGCAGATCCTCTCGGAGCGCATGGCAAAGGCCGACGACGCCCTGCGCCGCACAGTGCGCGCCTTCGCCGACGTCGATCTCATGGCAGCGCCCTCGGGACGAAGCATCACTACAGCCGCGCGCAAGCTCATCAGTTACGGCGCCAAGCCCGACCCGCGTCACAAAGCGATTCCCGATGGCGGCGACGCCGAAGCCCTGCCCGCCGGCGACGAGCCGCAGGACGCGGAAGACTAAAGCCGCGTAGCACACACCCGCAGCACAGGAAGGCACACCCGCATACTTTAGCAGAAGCCGGTACTTAGCAAGCAAGAAGGCACGCTTACCAAGTAAACGCACACGAATCTTAGCAGGCGCCATTACATACAAAGCAGCCATGCACACTTACTTAGTTAACACGCACAGATACTTGGTAAGCGAACACGGCTATCAAGTAAACACCAATACTTAGTCAGCATTCATGCACACCTGTCAGGCAGGCACAAATTCATCCTGCACGGACATACCCGCATGCCGTGCAGACACACCAGCGGCCCGCGCGGAGGCCAGTACATACTAATCAGCCCCACGCGCACACCGCCCACGCAGGCACATATACACATAGACAACGCACCACTTCGCTAAGTGGTGCGCCGTCAGCATATTCTATTGATAAAAGAAAGGCTATGAAAATGCTCCTCTACTTGCTCTTGGCTGAGAGAGAGCCCTGCAGGATGCGGTAGCGCGGCTGCGGGCGTTTGATCTTGATGGCTGCGCGGGCCATGCGCTCCGTCTTGGCGGCCAGACGCTTCTCGTTGCGCGCCTTCATGTCGCTGTAGGAGAGGTACTCGCCCGTCAGCGGATCGCGCAGGCGCAGCTGCACAAGGTTGTTGTCCGGGATGAGGAACGGCGGGCGAACCTTCGCTTCCTCGACCTCCACGCTTGCGATGCCCTGGCTTATGATGCCGATCTCGCGGGCTGCGGCGTAGGAGAGGTCGATGATCTTGCCCCTGCCATAGGGGCCGCGGTCGGTCACCTTCACGTACACTTCCTTGTCGTTGTTCACATTGCGCACCTTGAGGATTGTCCCGAGGGGATAGTCCTTGTGAGCGCAGGTCAGGCTGTCTCGGTGATAGCGCGTGCCGTCACTCATTCGGACGCCGTGCAGACGGTGGGAATAGTAGGTGGCCAAACCTCTCTGCTGCGCCGAAGCGCAGAGAATGCAAAGGAATGTGAGGGCCGGTATAATCAGAAGTTTCTTAATCAAAACGTGTGATTTCTTTGGTTCGACATTGCAAATATAATTATTCCGTTTTAAACGGCCAAATAAATCTCGCTATATTTCAGCACAATATGCATCGCCGCGCCCCGGAAAAGGGGCAGGATAAACATTCCTTGACACCCGCGACAGCGCGTCATAGAAGCGGATTGAGCGATTTGTGCACAGCGCGGGAGCGGCGTGCAAGTTAAAAAGTGCTTTCCTGCGAAATTCGCCGCCCGCCGTGTGCCAAATGCCCCGCGCTCCGAAGGCGCCGGACTACGCAAGGCGGAAGAATCCACTTCACCAGCGATCGCGAATCCCCCGCCGCGCATACATATATATAATATGAGTGCCGTGGGGACGGATTGCCGAGAAATGATTTTCCGGACGGAAGAATATGGTATCCTTCAGAATGGGAATTATTCAGATGCCGGGCAGCGGGAATTGATTCTACACAGACACAATTAGCG
>OMUV01000117.1 GCA_900314335.1 uncultured Prevotellaceae bacterium
GGAGGATAGATTCGGCATTGATGAGAACCGGCAGGGCCGTCGTTTTAAACGGCTCCGCGCCGCTGTTCTTCTGTCCGCATGGCCTGTCGCGGGCCGTGGCGGAGCCTTGATTGGCACATCAAGTTGGCAAGCTCCCGAAAATGAATCTCCGGGAAGGAATTTTCAGGAATAAGTGGCCGTTTTATAGGCAATTCAGTGGGTAAGAATACCTCTGAAATCATTGCTATTAAAGGGGAAAAACGTAAATTTGCAGTCAAGGTGCCAGGAGGGGTAAATCCCCCGTATAACAATGATAGATACATTATGAGCAAAAGACTTTTCATTTTTGACACAACGCTTCGTGACGGTGAGCAAGTGCCAGGTTGTCAGCTTAACACTGTCGAGAAAATAGAAGTAGCAAAGCAGCTGGAGGGTCTCGGCGTCGACGTGATAGAAGCCGGTTTCCCCATTTCGAGTCCAGGTGATTTCAAATCCGTGATAGAGATTTCCAAGGCCGTGACATGGCCTGTGATATGCGCCCTGTCGAGGGCCGTGGAGAAGGACATCGATGCTGCTGCCGAAGCCCTCAAATTTGCCAAGCGCAAGAGAATTCATACGGGCATCGGGACATCGGAATACCACATCAAATATAAGTTCAACTCCACTCCCGACGAGATTCTGGAGCGCGCCGTGTCGGCTGTGAAATACGCCAAGCGCTATGTAGAGGACGTCGAGTTCTACGCAGAGGATGCCGGCCGTACGGACAATGAGTATCTGGCCCGCGTGGTGGAGGCTGTCATCAAGGCCGGCGCTACGGTGGTGAATATCCCCGACACGACTGGCTATTGCCTGCCTGCCGAGTACGGCAACAAGATAAAATACCTCATGGAGCATGTGGACGGCATCGACAAGGCCGTTATTTCCACCCACTGCCACAACGACCTCGGCATGGCTACGGCCAACACTATGGAGGGTGTGCTCAACGGCGCCCGCCAGGTGGAGGTGACCATCAACGGCATCGGCGAGCGTGCGGGCAATACCGCCCTCGAGGAGATCGCCATGATATGCAAGTGCCACCACGATCTCGACATCACCACCAATATCAATACCCAAAAGATAGGCGGCATAAGCCGTACGGTATCATCTCTGATGAACATGCCCGTGCAGCCCAACAAGGCCATCGTGGGCCGCAACGCATTCGCCCACTCTTCCGGCATACATCAGGACGGTGTGCTCAAGAATGCCCAGACCTACGAGATTATCAATCCCAAGGACGTGGGCTACAGCGATGATCAGATCGTGCTGACCGCCCGCAGCGGACGCGCTGCTCTCAAGCATCGTCTCGCTCTCAACGGTGTTACGCTGGATGAGGACAAGCTCGACAAGGTATATCAGGACTTCCTCCGTCTGGCCGACAAGAAGAAGGAGGTGACCGACGACGACGTTCTGATCCTGGCCGGAGCCGACAGGACTGCCAGCCATCACATTCGTCTGGACTACCTGCAGGTGACCAGCGGCGTCGGCATACGCAGCGTGGCAAGCATCGGGCTGGATATCGCCGGCGAGAAGTTTGAGGCCGCTGCTACGGGCAACGGCCCTGTAGACGCAGCCATCAAGGCGCTCAAGAAGATTATCAATCGCAAGATGGTGCTCAAGGAGTTCACTATCCAGGCCATCAACAAGGGCTCGGACGACGTGGGCAAGGTGCACATGCAGGTGGAGTACAACGGTCATGTGTACTATGGCTTCGGCGCCAACACCGACATCGTGGCTGCCAGCGTGGAGGCTTATATAGATGCCATCAACAAGTTTCATAACAAATAGCGAACAGGATTAATACGTATAGAAGCAATGGCAAATACATTATTTGACAAGATATGGGACAGGCATGTCGTGCAGCTCGTTAAGGACGGACCCACCCAGCTGTATATAGACAGGCTTTACTGTCACGAGGTGACGAGCCCGCAGGCATTCGCCGGAATGCGCAGCCGCGGACTGAAGTGCCTGCGTCCCGAGAAGATATATTGCATGCCGGACCACAATACCCCCACTCACGACCAGGACAAGCCGATAGCGGACCCTGTGTCGCGCAAGCAGGTAGACACGCTCAAGCGCAATGCCGAGGAGTTCGGCCTGACCTATTTCGGCATGATGGACAAGAACAACGGTATTATCCATGTCGTAGGTCCGGAGCAGGGACTCTCGCTTCCGGGCATGACCATCGTATGCGGCGATTCGCACACATCCACTCACGGCGCCATGGGAGCCGTAGCCTTCGGCATTGGTACGTCGGAGGTCGAGATGGTTATGGCCTCGCAGTGCATTCTCCAGCAGAAGCCCAAGTCTATGCGCATCAGCGTGGAGGGCAAACTGAGGAAAGGCGTGACGGCCAAGGACATCGCGCTCTATCTGATGAGTCGCATCACCACGAGCGGCGCTACGGGCTATTTTGTCGAGTACGCCGGTTCCACGATTCGCTCCCTTAGCATGGAGGGCCGCCTGACTCTCTGCAATCTCTCTATCGAGATGGGCGCCCGCGGCGGTTTCATCGCTCCCGACGAGACCACATTCGCTTACCTCAAGGGCCGCGAGCACGCTCCCAAGGGCGAGGAATGGGACAAGGCCGTCGCCTACTGGCGCACACTGCGCAGCGACGACGATGCAGTCTTTGATAAGGAACTGCTCTTCGATGCCGATGATATAGAGCCGATGATCACCTATGGCACAAACCCGGGTATGGGCATTCCTGTGACCGGCGTTATCCCGACGCCTCAGGACGCCTCGGCCAAGAAGGCACTGAAGTATATGCAGTTTGAGGCCGGCGAGAGCATGATCGGCAAGAAGGTCGACTACGTGTTCCTCGGCGCCTGCACCAACGGCCGCATCGAGGATTTCAGGGCTTTCACCTCCCTCGTAAGAGGTCGTCATAAAGCTCCCGACGTAGTGGCATGGCTTGTGCCCGGTTCATGGAAAGTATGGCAGCAGATAAAGGACGAAGGGCTTGACAAGGAGCTCGCGGCTGCGGGCTTTGAGATCCGTCAGCCCGGTTGCAGCGCCTGCCTGGCTATGAACGATGATAAGATTCCCGCTGGCAAACTGGCCGTCTCCACGAGCAATCGCAACTTTGAGGGGCGTCAGGGCCCCGGTTCGCGCACATGTCTCGCCAGTCCATATACAGCCGCTGCTGCTGCTGTGACAGGCAAAATAACAGACCCCTTAACCTTGATGAATTAAGCAAAGCAATGAAAAAGAAATTCAATATAGTACGTTCTACATGCGTGCCCCTTCCCCTGGAGAATGTCGACACCGATCAGATAATCCCCGCGCGTTTTCTCAAGGCCACTGACAAGGAAGGTTTCGGCGACAATCTCTTTCGCGACTGGCGCTACAATCCCGATGGCACGAAGAAGGATTTTGTGCTCAACGATCCGACATACGGCGGCGAGATTCTCGTGGCCGGCAAGAACTTCGGCTGCGGCTCCAGCCGCGAGCACGCTGCCTGGGCTATAGCCGGATATGGATTCAGAGTGGTGGTGAGCAGTTTCTTCGCCGACATTCACAAGAACAATGAGCTCAACAATTTTGTGCTGCCCGTCGTGGTGACGCCCGCATTCCTCTCCGAGCTGTTCGACTCCATTAAGGAGGACCCTAGGACCATCGTGACCGTCGATGTCCCCAATCAGACCATCACCAACGAGAAGACAGGCCACAGCGAGCACTTCGATATCAACGGCTACAAGAAATATTGTCTGACCGAAGGCCTCGATGACATCGATTTCCTGCTCCGCAGTAAGGACAAGATAGAGGCTTGGGAGAAGTCGGACAACAACTTCTACAAGAAGGCACTCTGAAGGAGCACGCTATATGCAAGAGGTAAACGTAGAAATACTTGATACCACTCTCCGCGACGGCGAACAGACGAGGGGAGTCTCGTTCGCACCGAGCGAGAAGCTTAATATGGCGCGCGTCCTGCTCGAAAAGGTAGGCGTGAACAGGATCGAGATAGCCTCGGCCCGCGTATCGGAGGGCGAACACCGTGCTGTCGAGATGATCTCCCGCTGGGCGAAGTCGCGCGGCTATCTCGACAGCGTGGAGGTGCTTGGTTTCGTAGACGGACATGTCTCCGTCGACTGGATACACGGCTGCGGCTGCAACACCATCGACCTGCTGACCAAGGGCTCCCTCAATCATCTCAACTATCAGCTGCGCAAGACGCCTGAGCAGCACTTCGCCGACATCCGCGAGTGTGTGGACTATGCCCACAGCCTCGGCATGGTGGTCAACGCCTATGTAGAGGACTGGTCCAACGGCATGCGTACCTCCATCGACTATGTCTACGACCTTGTAGAGGTTCTGATGAAGGCTGGCGTGAAGCACATCATGCTTCCCGACACTCTTGGCGTGCTCAATCCGCTCGACGTGCTCGAGTACATCCACAAGATGATCCGCCGGTTCCCCGACGCCTGCTTCGACTTTCATGCGCACAACGATTACGACCTTGCCATCTCAAATGTCCTGGCCGCAGTCCTCGCCGGATGCCGCAACATACACGCTACGGTCAACGGTCTTGGCGAGCGGGCCGGCAACGCGCCGCTGGCAAGCGTTCAGGCCATCCTCAAGGATCACTTCCACGCGCACACCACCATCGATGAGAGTCAGCTGCTCAACATCAGCCGCATCGTAGAGAACTATTCCGGCATCCCCATCCCCGCCAACGCTCCTATCGTTGGCGAGAGCGTGTTCACACAGGTGGCCGGAGTGCACGCAGACGGCGACAACAAGCATCATCTCTATTCCAACGCCCTGCTGCCCGAGCGTTTCGGCCGCGTACGCGAGTTTGCCCTCGGCAAGAGCAGCGGTAAGGCCAATATCCTGAAAAACCTAGAAGCCCTGGGGCTCGAACTGACGCCGGAGCAGACAAAGCGCGTCACAAAGCGCATTGTGGAGCTCGGCGACAAGAAGGAAATCGTGACGCAGGAGGACCTGCCGTACATCGTATCCGATGTGCTCAAGCACGAGATGCCCGAGGAGAAGGTGCGCCTCGTGAGCTTCTTCATCTCCACCGCCTACGGCCTGAAGCCCTCAGCTTCGCTCCGCCTCGAGGTGGACGGCAAGGAATACGAAGCCCATGCTACCGGCGACGGACAGTATGATGCCTTCGCCAGCTGTGTGCGCGACATCTACGAGAACCGTCTCCACCGCAAGATGCCCGAGCTCGTCAACTATAATGTGACCATTCCTCCCGGCGGCCGCACGGACGCCTTCGTGCAGACTATCATAACGTGGAATGTGGACGGCCATGAGATACGCACACGCGGCTTCGACGCCGATCAGACCGAGTCGGCTATTAAGGCTACGATAAAGATTCTCAACGTGATAGAAATAAACAATTAAATATAATAATCAGATGAAACTCAAAATAGCTGTACTTGCCGGCGACGGCATCGGACCGGAAATCTCGGCCGTTGGCGTGGACGTGATAAGCGCCGTGGCCCGCCGTTTTGGCCATGAAGTAACCTACACCTCAGCGCTCTGTGGCGCCGCAGCCATCGATGCGGTCGGCGATCCCTTCCCCGAGAAGACTTTCGAGACCTGTCAGGAGGCTGACGCCGTATTCTTCTCCGCCGTAGGCGACCCCAAGTTTGACAACGACCCTACCGCGAAGGTGCGTCCTGAGCAGGGACTGCTGGCCATGCGCAAGAAACTGGGCCTCTACGCCAACATCCGCCCCGTGCAAACCTTCGCCTGCCTGCTCCACAAGTCACCCCTTAAGGACGAATTGGTGCGCGGAGCCGACTTCGTGTGCATCCGTGAACTGACCGGCGGCATGTACTTCGGCGAGAAGCATGAGGGCGACGATTACGCCTACGACACAGACAAATACACCCGCGGCGAGATAGAGAGAATACTGCGCGTGGCCTATGACTACGCCGCCCGCCGCCGCAAGCATGTCACTGTCGTAGACAAGGCCAATGTGCTGGCCTCCTCGCGCCTCTGGAGAAAGGTGGCACAGGAGATGGCCGCACAGCATCCCGACATCAAGACGGACTATATGTATGTCGACAATGCCTCGATGCGCATGATACAGGAGCCCACGTTCTTCGACGTGATGGTGACCGAGAACACGTTCGGCGACATCCTGACCGATGAGGGCTCTTGCATCAGCGGTTCGATGGGCCTGCTTCCCTCTGCCAGCGTGGGCGACGGAACGCCCGTGTTCGAGCCTATCCACGGTTCGTGGCCGCAGGCTAAGGGCAAGAATATCGCCAACCCGCTTGCGCAGGTGCTGAGCGCCGCCATGCTCTTCGAATACTTCGGCCTCGCAGACGAAGGCAAGCTCATCCGTCAAGCTGTTGACGCATCTCTCGACGCCAATGTGCGCACGCCCGAGATTCAGGTCGAGGGCGGAGCCGTTTATGGCACCAAGGAAGTAGGCGCATGGCTGGTGAACTACATCAACACCGCGAAATAAATCATTAGCTGATATCCGATACGTGCGGCCGCAGGACTTTCCCACTAAAGCTTTGCGGCCGCAATTGTATTATGGCGGGCAGAGATTCAGAGCGCGAACAACTATAAGCAGACGCCCGCGTCGCCCCAATCATATTATGGCGTTCGGAGGGCCTGATTACCGCCTTTGTATGGCTGTTTTTGGCCCTTTGCAACTATTCCAAATTCAACCCCTCTGCGGGACGCTTAAAATAACGCAGTTGCAAAGGCCATCGATGCGCCACTAAGTCGTCGGCAGCCGCCTTACGGATGTATACTGACAGGTATACGGGTGGATTTCTCCTTTTGGTGAAACATCGTGTATGCACTTTTCAATAACCCTCCCGCAAACTCTGAAAACTACATAGGACTTGAGGAAAAACATGTTTGAGATATTCTAAAACATCTCAAATGTAGTTTTACCCCTCCGTGGAATACTGATTTTCATATAGTTATAAAGGGCCGCAAATAGCCTCAAAGTCTTCGGCAGGCGCATTAAGATTGTATACTGACATGGCATACGGATAGATTTCTCCTTATCGGGAAACATTGTGTATGTACTTCTTAAAAACCCTCCCGCAAACTCTGAAAACTACATAGGACTTGAGGAAAAACATGTTTGAGATATTCTAAAACATCTCAAATGTAGTTTTACCCCTCCGTGTGGCGCTGATCCATACGTAGTTACGCAGGCCACAATTATCCTGTCTGTAAATGGATTACAGAGGGGCACTATGTTTACCGGACAGTAATAATACATTTCCAGACATAATATATTTCCGGGATATTGCGGGGCCAGAAGATCATTGTGTGCAGGAGGTTTACCTTGACGCCGGCGTGGGCGAAGCTTCCCCGCAAGGGCGGGATTATGCTTCATTTTATGCGGGCTTGGGCCCTTCTGTATGCCCGTGTAAGGGCAGCAGCAGTTCTTTAACGGGCGAGAATGCAGAGAAAAGAGGAAAATTTTGTAACTTCGCAACAAATAGAAAACGACATGAGCAAATTTATTTTGGCCATAATGATGCTGATGGCTGCAGCGCTTGTTACCTCGTGCGGAGATAAGAAGAAGGAGAACGAGACGGCCGCGCAGGCTATGCCGGCCAAGAAGCAGGGACCTGTCCGCGAGCAGCGGCGTCAGAGCTGCGACACTGTGACGTGGCGCGGCATGAAGACTATCATCAGGATAGAACGCAACGCCGATGAGGGAGGCGATATAGTGAGCGACGAGACAGGCACAAAATATTGCGACAACGAGATGCATCTCAATATCACGTGTGGCGGCAACGAGGTAGTCAATCGCACACTCCACAAGAGTGATTTCAAGCCTTACATGGATGCGGGACTGTATAATAAATATGTACTCGAGGGCCTGGTATTCGATACCATCAAGGACGGCAATCTGATCCTCGCAGCCAGCGTGGCCAATCCTTCGCAGGAGGATGAGTATATGCCTTTTAAGATTACTGTTACTCCCGGCGGCGGCTTTACCGTGACGCGTGATAATGAGCTCGATACTTCCTCGCCGGAAGATGCTGAGGGCGATGAGGAATAACGCTCAGCGGTAGAGCTTTAGCCTTTCTATTTCATCTTTTACTTTATCAGGAACTAGGCCGGAGATATCCTGCCCGCTGTGTATCATTTCCCTTATCGTGGTGGCCGAGAGGTCGTACGGCAGCAGGGGAACAAGCCTGACCGTCGCGGGCAATTGACCGGCGCAGACGGGGTATCCGCTGCGCGGGTAGACAGCGATAGGGTAGCGGGCGAGGATCTCCTGATAGTTTTTCCACTTGTCAAAGAGCTTCCAGTTGTCCGCTCCTATTATCAGTATGAAATCTTTGTCGGGATGGAGCTCGCTCAGGCGGCGAAGTGTCTGAAAGGTGTAAGACGGTTTGGGCAGCGTGAACTCGAGGTCGGATACCGTGATGCGCTCCTCGCCTTCGCAGGCCAGACGGGCGAGCCTGAGGCGCGTCTTGTCTGGCAGCAAAGTGGCGCTATCCTTGAGCGGATTGGCGGGCGAGACCATCAGGACGATGTGGTCGGCCACTCCGTAGCGGAGCATGCCGCGGGCCACATAGAGGTGGCCTGTGTGAATGGGGTTGAATGACCCGCCGAGGATGCCTATCCGCTCTCTCTCCATCGGGGAGAATTATTTCCGGAGGAAAGCGGACACGCAGTCGTATGCCTCCCTTTCGGCGTCCTCGAGGGCATCGTTTACGATGATGCGGTCGTACTTGGGCGCGAAGCTGAGCTCATATTTGGCGCGCGCTATGCGGTCGCTGATCACGGCAGGGGAGTCGGTGCCGCGCTTCTCGAGGCGGCGCTGCAGCTCGTCGATCGAGGGCGGCTGGATGAATATGCTCAGGGCCTTATCGCCGTAGAGCGACTTGATGCTCATGCCGCCGCAGACGTCCACGTCGAGCACGATGTTCTGCCCCGCGGCGAGCTGTTGCTCTACCTGTGATTTGAGTGTGCCGTAGAAGCGCCCGGGATATACCTCCATATATTCCAGAAAATCGCCTTCCTTTATCTTCTGGCGGAACTCGTCCTCCGTGAGAAAGAAATACTCAACGCCGTTCTTCTCCTGTCCTCTCGGTGGGCGCGATGTGGCGCTTATGGAGAAGGACAGCGGCAGCCCGCGGTCGAACAGCGACTTGATTATCGTCGATTTGCCACTGCCGCTCGGGGCCGAGAATATCAGGAGTTTGCCTTCTTTGTTCATAGTGTCTGATTAGAGAGCGTTTAATACCTGTTCCTTGATTTGCTCGAGCTCGTCCTTCATCTTGACGACGATGTTCTGCATCTCGGCTATGTTGCTCTTGCTGCCGAGGGTGTTGATCTCGCGTCCCATCTCCTGGGCGATAAATCCGAGTTTCTTCCCCTGCCCTGCGGGGCCGTCGAGCGTCTCGCGGAAGTATTTGAGATGGTTGGTCAGACGCTGTTTTTCCTCGCTTACGTCGAGCTTCTCGATGTAATAGATCATCTCCTGCTCGAGCCTTCCGCGGTCGATGTCCACGTCTTTCAGTTGGGAGAGCTCTGTCTCGATCCTCTCGCGTATCTTGGGCACGCGCGATTTCTCGTAGGGCTCTATGCTCAGCAGCAGGGCGGAGATGTTGTCGATCTTCTCCTCAAACTTTTTCTGGAGCGCCGCGCCCTCCTGTGTGCGAAACTGGACAAGGGCGTCCAGAGCCTTGCTCATAGCGCCCTTCACGGCGTCCCATTCCTCACTGTCTATCTCGCTGCTCTCGGGGATGGAGGTGGTGTCGTAGAGACGGGACAGCACGCTCCACCAGTCGGAGGGCAGGGGAATGTTGTTCGCCGCAGATACCTCTTTTATCTGACTGACGTAGGCCTTGACCGCATCGGGATTGATGGGCGCGGAGGCTGTGCCCGAGGCGTTCTCAGTGGTTACGGCGAAGTCCACCTTGCCGCGCGTCACCCTGGCCGAGATCATGTTCCTCAGCTCCAGTTCTCCGTCTCTGTACTGCGGCGCTATCCGCGAGTTGATGTCAAGAGTCTTGGAATTGAGGGTTTTTACTACTACATGTATCCTCTTCTCTCCATAAGTTGCGTCGGCTTTGCCGAACCCGGTCATAGATAAAATCATATTGAGCGTATTTTCATTTAGGTCCGCAGAGTGGCTTATCAGTAGCCTTATGCGGATGGTTTCTCTCACAAAGTTACGCTTTTTATCCGATATGAAGGCCTCTCTGAGCGGGATAAGTATATTTTGTGCCCCGAACAGCGCATTTATCTTCGGAATTTTATACTTTTGCTATCTGTATGAGAGTGTCTTTGCCATAGAAGATTTGCTTATGCCTTGGCAGACGGGCGGCGGAAGAGCAACGGGCTTTGCCCTGAAGCAATTCGCTGTAGCCATCCCGGGGCGCGGCCTCAGTCAGAGTCGGACGGGCGGCAGGGCAGTCAATTTGAGCATTGGAATATTAATCGGAAAATGAAAGAACAATACCATATCGCAGATATATTCTATTCCCTGCAAAGTGAGGGATACTTCAGCGGGCAGGCGGCAGTGTTTGTATGCTTCGCTCCGCAGGACGAGCGCGCCGGCATGAGCATGACGGCCGCTGACATAGTCGAGACGGTGATGCAATATACCTCCCGCCACGTGGTGCTGACCGGTGTGTGGGACGACCTGAGCGACTGCGACGCCCTTATCTCGGCTTTCCACGACGAGGGATGCTATGTGCAGGTCGAGACGACCGCTGAGGCGGGTGTAGCGTCCGAGGCCGACTGGACTACGCTTATCGTGGGCGGCACTCATACGGCGGCCTCTGCGTGCGACGAGCTCCTGGTGGTCTACGAAGGGCAGCCCGTGGGGCGCTTCCTCACTGTCCGTGCCGCCCATTACTATCTGCTGCCCGATATCGACGGCGAGAACAGCAATGAGAAGGAACTCATCGCAAAGGCCATCGATACGATCATGCACGACCCGCGCTGGAGCCTCACCCTCCCGCTGCACCATTACATAGACATAAAATAGAGTACCATAATATAATATGAATAAGATAACAAGCAGACTCATAGTGCTGACAGTCCTGATGTCTGTCATCACGCTCTCTGCCCGGGCGCGGCTCAACTTCTCTCCCGACAAGACCTACCGCATTGTCTCGATGATGTACGCTGGTGGCAGCCTTCTCACAGGCTCTGCGCACGGCAGCGAGGCCCCGATATTCTACTCCGAGACCGACGAGACCTCGGCCGACGCCTACTGGACTTTCACGCTCGTGCACGACAGCCTCTATACCATTCGCAACGCCTCGACGGGAGAGTATGTCACCTACGACGGGGAGCGGACGGATCACAAGCGCTATGTGGGCCTGACCAGCGAGATCTCGGGCGAGAATTCCTACTGGAGCATCGTCATTTCCGGCGACGGCTTTGTCATCTCACGCCCCACTGACAGCTATTCGCGCATGAACATCCGCATGGCTTCGGGCCATCTGGTGGGCACGTACGATTCCAATTCCTCGCCTTCGGCCAATGAGATCTTCTACTTCGAGGATGCCACGGGCACGAGAGTGGAGGACGTCACCAATTACTACGAGGACGGCACCTACGGCAATGACTCCGTGGACGGCTACTGGGAAAACAACGGCATCGCCGAGCCAGTCGTGTTCACCACCGATGTGAGCAATCCCGTCATCTACAAGATACGCAACGTGCGCTCCGGTCAGGACATCATCCTGGGCAGCGGAAATGTGCTGGCGCAGACTTCGGACAATTCCGTCGCCACCGGTTTCTATTTCGTCAAGGCTTCGGACGGCATATCCATCTACACAGCCGACGGCAGCTTGTATGTCTCCGGCCTCGTCCAGAGCAACAGTTATGTCTACGCCTTCTCCGGCACGCCGTCATCTTCTGAAAACTGGACACTGTCCCATTCGTCCGACTATTCGGGCTATGCCATCAGCAACAGTTCGGGTCAGTACTGGAACGATTACTACCAGCAGTATGTCGGCTACTACAGCCTCGACGCCGGTTCCACATTTCTCTTCTATTCCACCGATGCACGCCACAAGAGCTACCTCGAGAGCCTGGGCTACGACTTCTCAGGCGCGGCCAAGCACGACCAGTCTCTCTTCAGTTCCTACATCGACACGCTTCTCATCGACGGTAAGGCTCCGGTCTACGACCAGCTCTACGGCACATACATGCTGCCCGTCAGAGAGAAGTACCGCGACGGGAGCGACTTCAATGTGCCCATGACCGTGAAGCTCAAGGACGCATCTGTCTCCCTCGCCATCGACGGGAAGACGGCTACGGACGGCGAGAACATGAATCTGGGCAATGTCTCGGGCGGCGTGACGAAGACCATGACCCTGAACCGCGGCACCGAGGTGCTCTCCGAGGTAAAGGTAACCTTCACATTCCTTCCCATCGTTGAGGTGCGTGCCGGATTGTTCTCCACAAATACCTACAACTCCGGCACCATCCGCGTCACCGACCCGGATGTCTCTGTCGCCGGCGACACGATGGTCATCGCCAAGTACCGCCTCCGCGGAGCAACGGCCGCCAGCAAGAAGAAAAAGTCGTACGCCATCAAGCTCTACGACAGCGCCGGCAACAGTCTGGACCGCTCGTTCCTCTCAATGCGGTCGGACAACAACTGGATCCTCGACGCCATGGCCATCGACCGCGCGAGAATGCGCAACAGGGTGTCCACCGACCTATGGCTCGACTTCTCTACCAAGCCCTACCAGACAGAATTTAAGAAGAAAGCTGTCAACGGCACGCACGGCCGCTTCGTCGAGGTGTTGCTCAACGGGAAATACGCCGGCATCTACTGTATGACCGAGAAGGTGGACCGCAAGCAGCTGCAGCTGCGCAAGATAAAGGAGGCCGCCACTGCTGCTGAAAGCGACACGGTGCGCGGCGTGCTCTACAAGTCGTCCGGATGGTCCTACTCCACGTTTATGGGCCACGACATTGACACCAAGAGTTACCCGGGCGTAGCCGTGTCGGCGGCCAACAGCAGCAGCGAGAACTGGGACTCCTGGGAGGCCAAATATCCCGACCTCGCAGACGCGTCCTACATCGATTGGGAGCCACTCCGGGATGCTATCAATGTCCCCGCGAAGGGAAATTACCGCACCACATTCAATTCCAAAGTGGCCGAATACTTCGACCTGCCGGTGTTCCGCGACTACTACCTTTTTATCGAACTGATGCTCGCCTCGGACAATCACGGCAAGAACCTCTACCTCTACAACTACGACATCACCCAGAGCAAGAAGTTCAGCCTCACGCCGTGGGACCTCGACGGCACATGGGGTATGCGCTGGGACGGCTCTGAGATCAATTATATCACGGCCGATGCGACCAAGGACTTCGTCACATTCCTCTGGGATTTTGAGCACGGCGAGAATACGCTCTACCATTATCTATCCACCTACAATTACGATTCCTGGAATGACTCCCTCGCCCTGCGCTACGCATCCCTGCGCGGCCGCTGGTTCAATCCCGATTCGCTCTACGCCCGCTTCGCTTCCTACCGCCAGCTATTCAAGGACAGCGGCGCCGACAGTAGGGAGGTGAAGCGCTGGGATGGCAGCGATAATATCCCCCTCGATTTCGACACGGAGATGAGCTTCCTGAAGAACTGGATCACCACGCGCGTCGCCACGCTCGACAAGGAGTACAACTTTGACCCGTCTGTTCTGGGCATCCACTCTGTTACTGCCTCCGGCAATGTTAACGTGAGCGGCGGCGAGGGCGTCATCACGATAGTCGCCGCACAGCCGGCGCGCCTGAACATATACACGCCGGACGGTGTGCTCTTCCGCACGGTAAGCGTTGCCCGCGGAGATACTATCCTGAGCGACATTCCTACGGGCATCTATATCGTAGGCGGCCGCAAGGTGTTCGTGCGCTAGACCGACGCTCGTATCCCGGGACTTTTATTCGCTTGCGCGAAGTCCTTTCCGCTTGCGAATGTCTTTCTTCCGCCTGTGGTAAAATCCCTTCCGTTTGCAGGGAAAATTGCTTCCGCTTGCGGGGAAAATTACAAAGTACATAATTTAAAATACAAGGCACTTGATCAAAATCAGGTGCTTTGTATTTTGTGTTATATCGCGTCAGAATTTTATTGTCTCCTATTCGACTTTCAGGAGGAGCGAGAAGGGCTCTGTTAGATGCGATATGCAGGAATTTTTGCGGCTGACGCCGGATTTTTCACGCGCCCGGCAAAAATTCTCGCGGTACATAATTATCTCATGACAATTGCAATGCGATCTCATGACAACTGCGATGCAAATGCATGACAGTTGCGATGCAAATACATGACAGTTGCGATGCAAATACATGACAGTTGCGATGCAAATACATGACAGCTGCGATGCAAATACATGACAGCTGTGATGCAAATACATGACAGCTGCGATGCATGAACTATGTGCCTCGTAATTTTTGTTTGATGCTTTGGAAAATATGCGCATGCCTTTATTTTCAAATTTAAGTGCTTTCAGATTTTAGTCCCGTCGTTTCATCCGGTAATTATTGCGGAGAAGGGGGAGTTGCCCCAGCCGCTGCGATACGGTTTGCGGAAGCATTCGGGAATTTACCAGGAATCAGTGCAGGCGACGTCAGGGCAGAGATTGATTCCGGGCATTCGTCTCCCGGGCATGTTCCGGAAGAAGATATTTACCTTATCCCCTGAATGTCCGTTGCTATTTGTCTACTGAGCGCAAATAACTATGCCGAAGGCTAATAATGGAGATGAAGTAGGGTAGCAATAAAAAGCTTTTTGTTACTTTTGCAGTAATTATGAATAATAAGCGAAATAAAGTTCCCCGCAGACCGAAGCCTGCGGCGCAAGGGCGAAAGCAGACGGCCGACATGGCTAAGACCGCTCAGCGGAGGAAGCATATCAATGTGCCATACTATCTCGTGCTGCTGCTCTCGCTGTGGGCCTTCTGCGGATGGGTCTACGGAGGTGTGTTCTATATGTCGGAGCAGTGCAGCTACTTTGCATGGGACGCGACGCTCATGCATTTTCTCCTGCAGCAGAATCTCGGCTTCCTGAAGGCAGCGGGGCGGTTCCTCCTGCTCTTCTACCGCTATCCTGTGTTGGGCGGCCTGTTGCTGTCGTCGATGCTTACGCTTGTGGTGTGGCTCCTCTGCCGCATCATCCCCATCCCGGCGCGTTTCCGCGGGCTCACCGCGCTCATCCCGTTCGGCTTCCTGGCCTACTTCGTGGGGCTCAACTACAGCATCAACTACCACCGCGAGACATCGTGGCTGTTCTCTCTGCCGCTGGCCGCGCTGGTGATTCTGGCCGTAGTATACCTCATCAAGCGGTGGCTGGCGCCGCATTCCTCGGCGGGCAAGTGCGGCGACAAATGGTACAGCAGCCTCGTCCCCGTCGTCCTGCTGGCGGCGTTCACGACATTCTGCGCCCTCAGGCGCTCCGACCTCATCACGACGTGCAGCCTGCAGCGCATGGTCGAGAGCAGAGACTGGGAAGAAATGACCGATAAGGCTCTCGCCTGCAGGCAGCCCTCGCGCAGCGTCGCCGCATACTTCGCCATAGCGCTCGCCGAGACGGGACAGCTGCAGAGCAGACTCTTTGAACTGCCGTTCCAGTATCCCCATTACAAGGTGCGCGAGATGGACGGGCAGAAGAGCGACGGCGTGGCCATCTATTCGCTCGACGCCGACTTTTACGCCGGCATCCCCAACTCGTCCTACCACGAGAGCATGGAGATAATGGTGAAAAACGGGCCGCAGCTCTTCCTGCTCAAGAAGCTGGCGCGCGCCGCCGCTGTTAACGGCGAGTACCGCCTCTGCTGGAAATACCTCACCATCATAGACCGCAACCCCTTTGAGAGCGGTTTCACAAAGCGCTACAGGGAATTCCTCCATCATCCGCGGACCATTGCCTCCGACCCCGAGTTCAGGCACGTCTATGCCAAACTGCCCGTGGAGGACACCTTCGAGCAGCGTTACCGCAAACCGCTGTTCATGGGCTATTCTACGACTCTGTACGCGGGCAGGAGCTTTGAGGCCCTCGACGCTTCGCTCATGTCGCTGCTCTACAGCAAGGACCAGCGCGGCTTCCTCGACCGTGTGCGCATCCTGAGCAACACCCAGCTGGCGCCCTACTATCAGCAGGCGGTGATAAGCTACACACTGAGAGATCCCAACATCCTCTCGCAATTCCCTACCATAGAGAAGAATATGTCGCTCACACGCTTCCAGACCTTTGTCCGTGAGGCGCAGATGTATCTCTCGGATATGCCTCGCGGAGAGAAGGAACTGAAGGCTGAATGGCTCAATTATTATCCCTATTACCTCTACTTCGAGAACCTTCAGACGTCCACGAGTACTCATTCCAATGAAAAAGAAAAAGCCGGAGTAAACTGATGAGAATACAGAATATCATAATATCCATGACCTGCGCGGCCGTCGCCCTTATCGCGACTTCGTGCAGCCGCCACTCCATACCCGCGCAATTCACCGAGGTAGCGGAGGAGCCCAAAATATTTCCCGATTACAAAGACATAGTAATCCCGCCCAACATCGCGCCGATGAACTTTATGGTGCGCTGCTCCGCCGACCGCTATGCCGTAAGGCTCACCGCTGAGGGGCGCACCCTCGACGCCTTTGCCGGTGAGGACGGCAAGATACAGTTCTCCCTGGACGCCTGGCACCAGTTTCTCGCCGCCGCAAAGGGGAAGCAGATAAAATGTGATGTATACGCCGAGGCCGGAGACAAGTGGACGAAGTACAAGAGCTTTACAATGACAGTAGCGCCGGACGACATCGACGGCTACGTGAGCTACCGTCTCATCGAACCGGGCTACGAGATCTACCGCCAGATAGGGCTCTATCAGCGCCACCTTACCGACTTTGACGTTCACACCATCTACGAGAACAACCGGCAGTATGATGACAAGAACAACCACTGCGTCAACTGCCACAACTACCAGAACTGGCACACGAACAACATGCTCTTCCACATCCGCGGGGAGCACGGCGGCACGATGATAGTGCTGAATGGGCGAAGCGAGAAGATGAACATGAAGAGCGACTCGGTGCTCTCCTCCTCGGTCTATCCCACGTGGCATCCCACAAAGCCGTGGATCGTATTTTCCTCCAACAAGACCGGGCAGACCTTCCACATCCTCGACCGCCAGAAGATAGAGGTGGTCGACCTGGCCTCCGACCTCATCTTTTACGACGCCAAGCGCAAGGTCATCAAGAACATCATCAAGACCTCGGGCGACATGGAGACATTCCCCTGCTGGGCGCCCGACGGTAAGAGGCTGTACTACTGCGTGGCTCATGTGCCCGACATGAACAACATGCCCGACTCCCTCCGCCCGCGCTACATCACCGGCCACTACCAGCAGTTGCATTACAACATCATGAGCATGCCCTTCGACGAGGCGACGCAGAAGTTCGGTTCCTCGCGCATGGAGGTCGACTGCGAGGCGATGGGCAAGAGCGCCTCTGTGCCGCGCATCTCGCCCGACGGCCGCTACATGCTCTTCACGCTCGGCCCGTACGGACAGTTTCATATCTGGCACAAGGACGCCGACCTTTACATCAAGGACCTTAAGAGGGGCGCCATTCACCGCCTCAACGAGGCCAACTCGACCAACACGGAGAGCTATCACGCCTGGAATTCCACCGGCCGCTGGATAGTGTTCTCCTCGCGCCGCGACGACGGTTCTTACACGCGCCTTTACATCTCCTACATCGATCGCAACGGTAAGGACCACAAGGCCTTCATGATGCCGCAGGAAGATCCGGAGCAGAATGTACTGCTGCTCAAGAGCTACAATGTGCCTGAGTTCACGCGCGACGCTGTCAAAGTGCCCGCCAAACTGTTCCGCCGCATCATCTACCGCACCGACGGCACGCCGGTCACCTACGGCGGTTTCGCCCGATAGGCGGTGGCCGCCGCAATTTGCCTCGCAGCGCATCGCTAAGACCTCGCTTGGGCCTGTTGTGCGCTCACGAGGCGACGCCCGGGGCTTGCGGGACAATGGAAGAGCATTTACACACAGAGACTTTAATACATAAGAAACATCATGAGAAGAATATTGCCTCTCTCAATGGAAGAGATCATCCGGAATGCCGCCTTTGGCGTGCTGACGGCGCTCACGCTGATTATCGCGACCGCTACAGCGGCGCAGGGAGCCGATGAGATAAGGTTCTACGACTGGTTCGCGCCCGCCACACTGAGGATCGATTACTCGTTCGCCGGCGACAGCACGCATCAGGAGATTGCCGTGATAGAGCAGGCTCGGCTGAACAACTGGGCCGGGCGGCGCTGCCATCTGGACAGCCTGCTCATCGACGGCAACGGGCAGGTGGTGGTCACGGACTCGGCCAGCGGAAAGGTCATCTACCGTCAGGCGTTCTCCTCGCTCTTTCAGGAGTGGCAGACCACGGAGGAGGCGACCCGCAAGCGCCGCGCCTTTGAGAACGTGTTTCTTGTGCCGATGCCCCGGAGGACCGCGCGGGTGACCATCACGATAAGGGACATCCACCGCAAGCCTGTCGCCTCGGAGAGCCACTACGTCAACCCGCGTGATATCCTCATCCGTCCCATCAGCGCCCCGCGCGAGGCCGAGAGCTCGTACATCCTGCGCAGCGGCTCGCCCGACAGCGTCATCGACCTGGCTTTCCTCTCCGAGGGATACGCCGCAGGCGAGAAGGACAAGTTTATGACCCGCGCCCGTGAGGCTGCCGACGCCATCTTCGCCGCCGAACCGTTCAAGTCCTACCGCAGCCGCTTCAATGTGGTTGCCGTGTGGATGCCGTCGGCAGACAGCGGCGTGAGCGTTCCGCGCAAGGACGACTGGCGCAACACGGCCGTCGGTTCCCACTTCGACACTTTCTATTCCGACCGCTACCTCACCACGCCCAATGTGCGGCGAGTGCACGACCTGCTCGCCGGCGTGCCTTACGAGCATATAATCATCCTTGCCAACACCGAGACCTATGGCGGCGGAGGCATCTTCAATTCATATCTGCTCACGGCGGCCGACAACAGCCTGATGCGGCCCGTTGTCGTCCATGAGTTCGGACACAGCTTCGCCGGCCTGGCCGATGAGTATTTCTACGACGACGGCTATACCACAATGTATCCCTCCGACACGGAGCCGTGGGAACCGAACATCACAACGCTTAAGGATTTCTCAAAGAAATGGCAGGACATGGTGCCGCGCGGCACAAGCATCCCCACCAAGCCGACCGGCAAGGAGAAGTACAAGTATACCCGCGTAGGCGTTTACGAGGGCGGCGGCTACCAGAGCAAGGGCGTCTACCGCCCCGTGGAGGAGTGCAGAATGAAGATCAATGAGGCGCCGGGCTTCTGTCCGGTGTGCTCGCGGGCCATAGTGAGAATGATAGACTATTACACGCGGCCCTGACGCGCCCCGGCTCTGTCCATGCGGTCTGAGCGCGCGGCGTAGATGCCCACGATGACGAAGCATACGAGCGGCAGGACGTAGGAGAAGTTTACCGCCGGCATGCCGCACACATTCCCGAGGTCTATTATCATCCCCTGCAGAGGCGGCATGATGGCGCCGCCCACTATGGCCATCACCAGAAACGCCGCTCCTATCGAGGTGTCCTCGGGGCGCACCGTGTTGAGCGATATGCCGTAGATGGTGGGGAACATGAGGGACATGAACGCGCTGATGCCTATCAGGCAGTAGAGCCCGCGGATGTCTGTCAGCAGTATGGTGCCCACCGTGCAGAGGCCCGCCAGGCAGGCGAACGTGAGGAGAAGCTTGTGGGCGTTGACATATTTCATAAGGAATGTCGAGGTGAAGCGGCCTGTGAGGAAGAGCAGCATGGCGATGATATTATAGTTCTGCGCGTCGGCCTTGTTGATGCCCAGACGGTCGGCATACTGGATGATGAAGGTCCACACCATGATCTGCGCCGCGATGTAGAACATCTGCGCCACCACGCCCTCTCTGTACGGCTTGTTGTGCACGAGGCGCTTCATCGTGTCCTTGACTCTGGCATCGGGGACGTTTTTCTCAGCCCTGCCGAGACTCGGAATCTTCACCAGACTTATCGCTACGAACAGCACCAGCACCACGCAGCCTATCATGACGTACGGGTTGCGTATCATGTCGAGGTCGTGGACGCGTATGGCGGCCTTCTGGGCGGCGGGGAGGCTCGAGAAGATGATCTCGCCCGCTGCGTTGCGCCTGTCGGAGATGAGCGCCGGGAGCACGTACATCGACGCCACGCTCATGCCGCACAGCGAACCGAGCGGATTGAAGGCCTGAGCCAGATTGAGCCTGCGTGTGGCGGTCTCCCGCGGACCGAGACTCAGAATAAACGGGTTGGCCGACGTCTCGAGGAATGCCAGACCGAACGTGAGCACATAGAGCGAGAGGCAGAACCACGAGAACTGCTGGTAGGTGGCCGCCGGGATGAACATGAACGCGCCAATGGCGTAGAGCAGCAGGCCCGTGAGGATGCCCGTCTTGTAGCTGTAGCGCCGGATGAGCAGCGCGGCGGGGATGGCCATCGTCGCGTAGCCGCCGTAGAAGGCGAACTGGATGAGCGACGCCTTGGCCGCGGAGATCTCCATAAGCGTCTGAAACGCCGCAACCATCGGGTTGGTAATGTCATTGGCAAAGCCCCACAGCGCAAACAGCGTGGTGATGAGGCAAAATATAAAGAGGTACTTTCTGGGTACTAACTTATTCCCTTCCATTGTTTTCATTCTGTTAAGTCTAACGTCGCGCCGGCCGCATTATTGCATTCGAACGCCCTTTTAAGGCTTCCGGAATCCATTTGCCGCGCTCTGCCGGCCTTCGAATCGCAGTGGGATTAAGAGAAATCCTTCCCGGCGGAGCGGCTCTCAGAGGGAACAGTATGAATGGTGGAGTATTCTTCTCCGGGGCGCGTTCTTTTCCTCTTGGAATGGCCTCCGAAATGACCTTTGTAAAGTCTTATAAATCAGCGCTCCGATGAGGGCCAAAATTACATTTGAGATGTTTTAAATTACCTCAAATGTGTTTCTACTCATCTCAAATGTAGTTTTTGAGTTAAGCGGAAGGTTTTTTGTGGAGTGCATACACGCGGTTTCTCAAAACGGGGAAATCCATTCGTATGCCCTGCCAATATACATTCTTAAAGCGGTTTCCGACGACCTGGAACCGCTTCGGCGGCCTTGGTAAGTGCGCGAAAATCAGCCTCTGCGAGGCGGGAAAATTCTACTGCGAGATAAATTATTTTA
>OMUV01000217.1 GCA_900314335.1 uncultured Prevotellaceae bacterium
TTGTAGGAGAGCTTGGCGTGGGCCCCGGCGCTGTGGCTGTCGTCGAGCGTGGCGCGGTAGCGGGAGAGGCTGCGGTAGTTGCTCATCAGGCAGGCCGTAAGCAGTTTCGCCCAGGGTGTCTCTTCGGCGGAATAGGATGCGTCGGCGTTGAGGGTGAAGTGGCTTCCGGCCATCCAGAGCAGGGTGAGCGACGGCTGAAGGCGGAGGCGTGTGCGGTGGGCATCGGTCTTCTCGTCCGCTATCGCGGCGTTGGAGAGCGACGTATAGCTGAGGGCCACGGGCATGCTGAGCGAGGCGCGCAGCGAGCGGATGGAATATTTCAATACGGGGCCGATGTCCGCCACGGCGTGCAGGTGATCCATGTCGCCGTGGGTCGCGGTGGTCGCTTCGGGGTGAACAAGGTCGGAGCTGAGGGTCGTGTATTTCGCGTTCAGGTGGGCCGTGGCGGTGAGCGCCCAGCGGTGGCGCGTCAGGTCCCTGAGCAGCTCGAAACTGTTGCTGGTGGAGAGCGCTGTGAGGTCGATGTCCTGGCGCGCCGTCATGTCGCCGCCCACGGCGAGGGCCTGCGGACCGGAGGCGAGCGCGTTGGCCGACGTCCACTCCCATCCCCCTCCGCCGGAGGTGCGCCTGACGATGCGTGTCCTGTTCGCCAGCCCGAGAGAGCGGTAATGGGAGGCCTGCGTGACGGTGCTCCCGCCGCTGCTGCCCGTGGCGATCGTCCCGCGGCCCTCGTTCCAGCGCCCGAAGAGCGAGAGCGTGTTGCCCAGATACAGCTTCGCGCTATTGTTCTCGTAGCCGAGCTGCGCCTCGGCGGAGTTGGTGTGGATGCGGTCGGAGATGTTCTCTGCGAGCAGCAGTTCCGTATCGTCGGGCAGGATGTAGGTAGTGCGCGAGAAGGAGCGCCCGTGCGAGAGGTTGTGACTATAGTTGAAGTTGTAGTTGATGGTCTTGTTTTCGTTCAGCCGGGCGAGGTTGCTCAGGTTTACGCCGTGGCGGTAGCCGAAGCGGCTGTTGCCCACAGGCGCGTGGCTGTGCCCCACGATGTCGGTCAGCTGCGGGTTCTCCTGCGTCAAGGCGTCGTAGAGCGGTGCCGCATCGTCGTAGAGGCTTCCCAGATCGTCGCCGCTGTAGCGCAGCATGTGCTGTTCCTTCTTGCCGAAATACATGGCCTGCACGGCGGCCTGCCAGAGCACTCCGTCGGCAAATTCGCCTATACCCAGATCGCCGCTTTTGCTCCATACGCCCTTGCTTTTGTCTTTCAGTTTCAGGTTGATGGCTGCGCTCTCGGGCGGTGTCTGATCGCGGAGCGCCTTGACATGCTCATGATTTTCCAGCACCTGTACCGTGGCCACATCGTCTGCCCTGATACCTTCCGTAGCCAGATTGTAGCGGCCGCGCAGCATGTCGAGATTCTCTATGTAAAAGTGATTGATGGGCGTCCCCTGATATTTGATCACGCCGTTGTCCTCGACCGTGATGCCGGGGAGCTGCCTGAGCACATCGCCGATGGTGCGGTCGTGACTGCGTGTGTAGGCGGAGACGAGGTAGTTGAGCGTGTCGCGGCTTCCCCACAGCTTCTGCGCCTTGACCTTCACCTCGCGCAGCACAACGCTCTCCCATTCCGCCCGGAAGTTGAGTGTCTGCGTGGCATTCTTTATTCGCTTCACCTGCTCTTTGATATTGAATCCTCTCACCCTTATCAGCAGCTCCTCGAGAGCCGTCGCGGCGCTCACCGAGTAGCGTCCCTGCTCGTCGGTAGTGGTATATGCGATGATGCTGGAGTCGGAGGGCTGCAGCAGGGCTACGATGCCGTATTCCACCGGTTCGTCGCCGCAGCTCACCCGTCCGCTCACGCGTATTGAGTCGGCCCCGGCGCGGGCCGCGGCGTGGCTCAGCAGCAGTGTCAGGATGAAGGCGAGGGGCCGGCGCATGCGCTAATAGTCTATGGGCTGAAACTTGGCGGGCTTCATGTTGACGGGCACATTGCCCAGTATTATAACGCCGCCCATCACCCACACGTTCTCCAGTTCGGCCTCCCTGACATAGTAGCCGGGCTTGGAGATATAGTTGGGATTGCCGAATGTGCGGTTGCGCAGGGCGACAAATTTGCTGCGGGTGCAGCTGATGGCGTCCTCCGGCACGCTGTACATGATCTTCTCCTTCACCGCCTCCACTCTCCGGCACTCGAACGAGTGGATGCCGTCCGCCGTTACCGCGCGCATGATGAGCCCCGGCAGCCCGTTCAGCCGCCACGGACCAAACCGCGTGGGCAGGCTCCCGGCGAACCATACCGTCCACTCCCGGCCGCCGTACTTGCCCATGGCCTTCTGACACTTCAGGCCGC
Organism: uncultured Prevotellaceae bacterium; assembly: GCA_900314335.1. Classification (GTDB taxonomy): domain Bacteria; phylum Bacteroidota; class Bacteroidia; order Bacteroidales; family Bacteroidaceae; genus UBA6398. The sequence goes on from OMUV01000217.1 coordinate 2,345, forward strand.
AGATCGTGTCGCTCTCGGAGAGCAGGGTCCACTGCGGCGCGGCCATCTTCTCGACCGTCAGATAGCGGTAGGGCGGAATGGTCTCGACGGAGCTCATCTTGCCCTGCGGATAGTTCTGCCACGTGGTCGGCACATAGAGCAACTGTTCGCTCCGGTCGTTCTCGCCGTTGTGGCGCTTCTGTCCCATGGTGCAGGCCATGTCCTTCGCCACCTGCAGCGTCACGCCGTAGCTGACGTCCGTCTTCTTGCCCTCCGCGTCAGTGGTGTGGCAGGTGTAGTCGTAGTCCGCCACCAGCAGCGTCTCTGCAATGCCGTCGGCGTCTGCGTCCGGCCGTGCCGTAGGCGGATTCTCTGTGCCGCCCTCCGCCATGCGGTTCGCCATCGCCCCGGTGAAGGCGACGCTGAGAAGGCTCATTAGCAGTAGTAACTTCTTCACGAGAAATGTATTTTCTGTTTTTATAAGGCTAAGATAGACAAATTTTTCGCGCCCACACATAATCAGGAACTGACTTTCAATGAATTTTAGACACAGCATGTAAAATTGCAATCGTCCCCCTTTCTTACGGCCATCGAATGCCGTCCCGTGGCGGTAGAATGCGATCATGCGGTGCTTGAATGCGAGGAGAAGGAGGGCAGTGCGTCGCGATAGTTGATGGGGCCACGTCGCGCATCCTTTGCGCTATCTCTTTTGCGGCGGACGGCCGCTGAGGGCAGCGGCCCTCCCAGTTATTTCTCGCGCAAAACGGAACAATTTTTCCGCTTATTCAATTAGTCAATCACCGCTCCGCTGATATAATTTCGCCATTCGAAAATCGAATGCTTTTCCCACATTTTGGAAAAGGCAATCCCCACACTTCAAAAAACCGTCCCGCATGCTACGTTACTCACATAGGACCTGAGGAAAACTACCTCAAATGTAGTTCTACTCGTCTCAAATGTAGTTTTGGCCTTCCGCGGGCGCTGTATTTCAGACATTTACAAAGGGGCTAAAATCTCCATTTCCGAGACCCGAAAACAGCCTTCTAATCGCCCTCAAAATCACTTAGCATAACAGCTTAACCAACCTCGCGAAACAACTTCCTGACCTTGCGAAACCGGCAGCTTGCCTCGCAAACCATTCTCTCGGATGCGATTTTCGCAGACTTCTTTACTCCTCCTCCAAACACTATTTGGCGAAGCCTGATTTCTTACCTCATAATCTTCAGGCCGGTCCTGATTCGCAGCAAAGAGGGAACCTTGCTGGGGCGAATTATTTGGCGAAGCCTTATTATATGCGCCGGGAGCTTTGCGGCGGGCGCGGACTAAGGCGAAATAAAAACCGCTTCCCCGTTCTGAGGCGCGGGGAAGCGGTTGTGGGTGTCGGGCTGCCGGCTGTCTCAGCGCTGAAGCAGTTTCCTGCCGCCCTTGATGTATATGCCCCGGGCGGGCGTTGTGCCGTCCTTCAGGCGCAGGCCGTCGAGCGTGTAGACGGCTTCGTCGGCGGAGGCGGGCAGGCGCGGGCTGACGATGGCGTTGACGAGCGTGTTGGTGTTGATCTTCAGGTCGTAGGGCCGCGCTGAGGTCGGGGCTTCGGAGCGGACGATGTAGCCGCTGCGGCCGTCGAGGGTGGTGAGGCCGCTGTGATTGCGCAGGATGTTGTCCTCAAAGTAGAGCGAGGCGGGCACACGACCCTTGTCGAGCGTGCCGTGGAGGCCGGCGTTGCTGCCGGCGGCGGTGACCAGTTCATCCGCGGCTTTGAGGCGCAGGCTGGTGACGGCGTTCTCCTTCGCGCTCCCGGAGGTCGGTGTCCCGACGAGCAGCACAAACGGTTCACCGGCCGCGAAGGTGTCCTTGCGCTGCAGGTAGATATTGGGCAGGAGGGGCGGGATGTAGGCCACGGTGTATGCTTTCACCCCGCTGTTGAGGGCCGAGACGCCCTCGACACGGAAGGGCAGGCACATGATGGAGATGCTGTTGCTGCGGACGGGTATCTCCAGAGCCGCGAGGGTGTCCGCTACCGGCTGGAGGCCCCAGGCGGCGGCTGTCGCGGCGCCGCCGGTCTCGTTGTAGAGCAGGCCCGACTGGGTGGCGGAGAGGCAGAGACTGCTCTCAGGGGAGGCGAGGACGGAGAGTGTGCCCGAGGCGGGATATGTCAGGCTGTGGACCACCGGTGTGAGGCTGCATGTGTAGCAACTATCATCGCCGGCGACGGCTGTGCCGAGGTAGAAGCCCGTGCCCCTGTTCTGCAGGGTGTAGCCTTTGCCCTCGGCACTCCTCATGAAGCGCCACATGGCGTAGGGAGAGGCGCTGCCCGCGATGCTGTGCTTGTCGGCGCCGTACACGTCCGCCCTGAGGGGCGCCGTGGTATCGATGCTGTCTACATAGAGCGTGCGGCTGCGTGTGGTGCCTACCTGAATGCGGGCCTTGTTGACTATGTAATACCATTTCCCCTCTTCCGGGCCTGTGAGGCTCGCTTCGAAGGCTTCGCAAAGCGACCTGAGACTTGCGATGCCCGCTTCATACTGCGCCTTCGTGCCCTTCGCAGGCACGGAGGCTTTGACAGCTTCTGTGCCGTCGTGGAATGTCCCGGCGGCTTCGGCGGTGGTCTGGCCCAGGTCCTCTCCTACGGTGTGCGTGGAGCGGAGAGCCTCGGCCGCGGAGAGCAGGGCGTCATACTGCTGTACGGGGATGTTGACGGCGCGGAGGTGAGTGAGCGCGGCGGAGAGGGCGTCGATGGTGGTTCCGGAGGGTGCGGCGACGGCGGCAGCAGCCCTGGCGGCGAGGTCATCGGCGGCAGCGGCTGTCGCAGCGTCGTAGAGACGCGGGGAGCGGGAGCTGTCGGCCGTGCATAGGAGCAGATTGAGCTCGCTCAGGGCGAAGCGCGGGCCGCTCACCACGATGTCCATGGCGGCGGTGCACATCACATAGAGCCTCACATATCTCATGGGCTCGGGCAGGGCGATGGTGGAAGAGGTGAAGCGGCCGCTCTTGTCATATTCGATGGAGCTGATGTCGGTGATGTAGCGCCAGTTGCTCCCGTCCGTCGAACCGTACACGCGCAGCTCTGTGGGGGCGTGAGAGATGGCTGAGGTGAAGCGGAGGAGCGAGACGGTGAACGCGCTCACGTCGCTGCGCTTCAGGTCGGCCTCGATAAAATGCGTGCCGGCAGGGGGAAGAGGCGAGGAATAGGCGGAGTAATAGACAGTGGTGGACGAACCGTCGATGAGATTGGCATAACTGCTGCTTCTCTGCACGCCGTCGCCCGTCACGGCGGCGGTGGTGGCGCTGAGAAGCCTCTCGCCCGTGGGGCTCCATATGGTGAGCGAGTCGATGCTCTGCTGTGCCTCGGCTGCCAGGCCGGCGGCGCGGTCGGCGTCGGTGAGCGGCCACGAGAGGTCGGCGTAGTGGGCGTTGTGGTCCGAGATCTTCTGCCCGTTGTCGTAGTAGCTGTTGTGTATCCAGGCGTCGCTCACGCTTACTCCCGCGGTGATCATGATAAAGTCTATCTTGATCTGCGCGGAGGGGAATGTGTAGCTGACACCGTGCCGTGTGGCGGCCTCCTTGTAGGCGTCCTTCATGGGCGTGAGGTAGTTCATGGCCTCGGTGACCGGGTTGCTGGTCTCGGTGCCCACGCTGTTGAAGTCGCCGGTGAGAAAGGCGGGGATGTCGCCCTCTGTGGCGAGGATGTCGCGCATATGTTCCTTGATGACATGCATCTGATTATAGCGCGCCTCAGAGCTGACGTGGTCGAGATGGGTGTTGGTGTAGAGGAACCGGGCTCCGGTCCTCTTGTCGCGGAAGATGGCCCAGGTGGCGATGCGGTTGCAGGCCGAGTTCCAGTTTTTGGAGACGCGGTCGGGGGTCAGCGAGAGCCAGTAGGTGCCGCTGCGCTCCACGACGAACCGGTCGGTGCGGTAGATGATGGGGGAGTACTCGCCCTTCTGGGCTCCGTCGTCGCGCGCCACGCCGATCATGGTGTATCCCTTGATGCCGGAGAGGATATCGGTGAGCTCCGACACGACGGGCTCCTGCATGCCCAGCAGGTCGGGGCGGGCTTCGCTCAGGAACCGGCATATCGAGGCGGCTCTGTTGGGCCACGTGTTGAGCCCCTCGGCGGGGATGTTGCCCTTGGGGACATTGAAGGTCATGAGGCGTATCTTCTCGTCGGCCATCGACGGCATGGCCGCAGTCAGCAGTAGGCCCAGGACGACTAAGAGCAGAGGCAGGGAGTGATTCTTGGTATTCATCGTTTGTATGTTATGGTAAAAGACACGGGCGTCCCTTGCGGGGAGCCCGTGTCTTATGATGGTGTTTATTATCTCATTGTTATTTCACATAGACTTTCTTGTGGCCTACGATATATATGCCCTTCGGCAGCGAGCGGAGCGCTTCGGCCTCGTCCACACCCCTCTTCAGGAGCGTGCCCTCTATCGTGTAGACGTTCACCTTGCCAGTGGCCTTCGTGCGGTCGGCGGTCGGAGCGGTGATGGCGTTGATGAGGTCGGTGCTCTCGATGACCAGGTCGGTGTTGCCCTCTGCGGCCCTGACAAGAGCGGGATTGATGTATCCGCTGCGGGCTGCGAACGGCGTCGTGTAGCTCGTCGTGGCGTAGAGACTATTGTTGAGGAACATGCCGAGGCCCTGCTGTGTCACCGAGGTGCCCATGATCGTGCCCACAAGGCCGTTGGCCGTCGTAGCGCTGTCGGTCACTGTCTCGGGAACGGCGAACTGGAGCGCGATGCTGTCGCCCGCGGGCTGCGTGTAGTCGCCCACCACGAGGATGAACGGTACGCCGGCGTCGACATCGGTGATCTTCGTCAGCTCAAGGCGTGTGCCGCTGTCGGTAGCGGTGAGCGATTTGACGGCGTAGGCTGCGGCCTTGTCACCATTGAGCGCGCTGATGGAGCTCTCGCCCTTGGCTGCGTACGGCAGGGTAACGATCTGTATGCTGTTGTTGCGGTAGTCGCTCACGGCCATCTCCTCCTCAGGCGTTACCTCGTCGAAGGTGAACACCTGCTGATTGTCGCTGTTGAGAGGATAGGTGAGGATTACCCTGCGGCTCTTGTCGGTCTTGAAGGCCAACTTGTCGTCGGGATTGGCGGCCTGTGTGATGCGGAATCCGCCGTCGCCGAAGTAGATGAGCCTGTATGCTACGGGTTCGGAGCCGACCTGCATCGTAGCGAGATTGTCCGAGAATCCGCCGATATACTGTCCCGTGCCGAGATTCTGAATGTAGTAGTTGTCTGGAGCGCCCTCGACCTGCACGAAGCGCCACAGAGCGTAGGGATTAGTGCGCGGTGTTTCCTTCTCGAGGTTCATGTCGCCGACGCGAAGGTCATTGCCGTGGAGTGCGGGCGAGAGGTGGATGGGCTGACCCGTGAACACCTCGCGGACAGAGAGGCTGATGATGTTGTACCAGGTGCCGGGCTTTATCTGCTCCACGTGCGTCATAAATGTAGCGTAGGCGTCCTTCATGGCCTTGACAGCCTTGTCCACGGCCACCTTGGTGGGCGCCTTGACAGAGGCGCGCGCGGCCACGAGAGCCTCGGCAAAGGCGTCGATGTTGCTCTGCTGGTCCACATAGCCGATACCCTCGCCGGCCACGCTGTTGCCGATGCGCTCGGCGTAGGAGTTGTAGAGGGTTACCATCTCGGTGGTGTCCACGGTAAAGCTGTTGACCTTGGCTATAGCGGCCTTGAGCTTCTCGATGGGCTCTGTGGTGAAGAGGCTGTGAGGCTCAATGGTGGAATACTCGGTGATGAGCGGCTGGAGAGCGTCGACAGCTTCTTTCAGTTCCGCGCTGTGCGAATACGGAAGCGTGGAGGGATCCTCGCCGGAGTACATGCGCAGCTCGCTGAGGTTGTATACGATGCCCGTGATGTCGGGAGCGGTGGTAGGACGGTCGGACATGCGCGTGTTGCTCTTTATCACGAAGCGGATGTACTTGTATTCGCTGCCCATATCGATGAGAGGCGACTCGTACTGGGCTGCCTGCACATTTTCGGGCATATTCTCGTTGAGCTCGGTGATATAGTCCCACTGGCTGCCTTCGCTGTCCAGAGTGCTGGCGCCGAGCACATCGTCGTTGGTAGCCAGGATCACAATGTCGTTGGGGTTGTCGTGGAATGTCGCATCGTTGCGGCCGATATATGTGAAGTAGAAGCTGCTGCGCGGGTTCTCGAGGCGTACCTGCAGGTTGTGGTAACCGAGGCCGTTGACCTCTACGCCATGGCCCGAGAGCGACTTGATGAGGTCGCTGTACTCACCCGCGTCTACCTTCTCAGCCGAGAATGCGCTGCGGTTCCAGTAAGAATGGAATACGGTGTTGATGTTGCCGTCCAGCAGGTGGGCGAGAGCTTCGGGCACAGAGTTGGCGCCCGAGGAGCCGCAGTCTACATTGTTCGTGCTCAGCTGGTCGGCGCTGTTGAGGATGCTTACCTTCGAACCGGTCTGCTCGTCGTAGACCGATTTTGCTTCCCTGAGCGCGGCGGCGAGGGCGTTGTCGAGCGAGTCGCAGTTGACATAGAGCGCGGCTACCGCACTCATGGCGCTCTTCACGGCGGTGACGTCAGCCTCTGTGGCTGTGCCGGCGGCCAGTTTGTCGCGGGCCTGACTGAGCTGCTCCTTGAGGGCGTTGCATGCGGCGTCCAGACCGTCGATATGCTTTGCCTCGGAGGTAGCTTCGGGATTGCCGTCCCATAGACGGAATTCGCTGAGTTCAAAGGTTACTCCAGATACTGACGGGTCGTAGAATGTGCGGCTGGCCATCGTCCCCTGACCGTTGGTGTGCTTCACCACGAAGCGGAGATACTTGTAGCTGCCGCCCAGGTCGATAACCGGCGAGGTGTATGAGCTGCCCGAGAGATTCTTGGCGGGGAAGTCGTAGCGCGGCTTCGTGAGGTCGGCAATCTCCGTCCAGCTCGTGGAGTCGGCGGCTGCCGTGCTGGCGCCGAGGGCATCGTCATTGGTAGCGTAGAGAGTGATATGGTCGGGGTCGTCTACATAGCCGCTCGAGTTGATACGTCCGAAGTAGTAGAACTTTACCTTGTCCACCGCCTCGGACAGGGCGAACTGCATGTTGTGCCAGCCTGTGCCGCCCGTCATCTGCTGCTTGAAGGCCTGCTGCCAGTCGGAGTGGAAATATGTGTTGACATTGTTGTCGAGCAGAGCGGCGATGCTGCCGTCCGACGGGTTCTGCGAATTGACCGTCATCTGTGTGGCGTCGGTAAAGATGCTCTTGTAGTCGTAGCATTTGTCGTAGAGCGACTGGGCCTTGTTGATGGCCATACGCAGCCCCTCCTGCGCTTTATCACGTCCCGATACATTGAGCAGCGAGTCGAGCAGTGTGCCGTCCACGCGCTTGAGGAACCATGTGGCTTCGCTGTCCATATCAGAGTCCCATGCGGATACCTGTCCGGTGACGCCCGCGCCGCTGTTGTGCTGGCGGGTATTGTATTTGTTATACTGGGAATCGAAGTCGGGGGAATAAATCTTGAATTCATACGGCTTGGCTGCAAACGGCTCTAACACCTGTCCCGACTCAAAGCTGTCGCTGAAGGGCACCGGCACGCCGTTGTAAGGGAGGTGGTACAGGTACTTGCCCGCCACTACATTGTACACAGAATAACTGCCGTCGGCCTGCTTCTCCAGCTTGAACAGCTGCAGCGGCTGGCGCTTGTCGTAGGTGGTCCACATCAGGGCGTTCTGCGTGGCGTCATAATACCACGCCTTGTCCACGCCCTGCTTCTCCCGGAATATGCTCCACGCCGAGACGATGTTGTAGTATCCGTCCTCCATCGGTACACGGCCGGAGGCGAGCACGTCGTTGAGAGCCGCGTAGAGATTATCGTAGAGAGCCTTGCACTCGGCATCGTTGAGGTCCAGGACATACTTGTCCTTGGCGTCCTGATAGACGGAGTCGTAGGCGTCCGTCTTCGATTTGTAATAATATCCCGGGTCGACGCCTCCCTCATAGTGGAGCGAACCGGCGTCTATGGCGTTGATGAGGCTGTCAAGCCTGGAGCGATAGCCCTCTATCTTGACACCCTCGTACATCTGAAACTCGGCCAGGTTCCATACCCTGCCCGTTACCTCAGGCCGCGTGCATGGACGTACGCCCGTGCCGCCGTCGTCGCTCGTCACCGTGTTGCGCACCTCAAAGCGGATATACTTGTAGGGCTTGCTCATCACGATGGCCGGCGAGGAGTATTTGGCCAGAGCCACAGCCGACGGGAAGCCCTCCTTGAGCTCCGTCACCTTGTCCCACTTCTCGCTCTCCGTCGAGAGGACGCTCGCGCCGAGCGCGTCGTCGTTGGTGGCGTAGATGATGATGTCGTTGGGGAAGTCGCAATACTTGCCGCTGTTGCGGCCCGTGAACGTGAAGAAGAACACCTGCACAGGGTCGTAGAGCTTTATCTGAAGGTTGGTCCAGCCGATGCCCGTGAGGCGGAATTTGTTGGGGTCGAGCTTGTCGACATGCTCCTTATAGCTCTCGGCCGTAAGCGTGGGCGACGAGAACGTGGCCCTGTCCCAATAGGAGTGGAATATGGTGTTCGTGTTGCCGTCCAGCAGGTTGAGAAACATGTTTGCCTCCCCGCCCGATGCCCCGATGTCGATGCTGTTGGCGTTCATCTGCGCCGGATCGCCTATCAGCGGCGATTCGGGGTCGTAGTAATAACCGTCGTCGGTCGAGTTGTCTGCCCTTGCCCCTGTGATGGCAATGCAGAAAAGGCTGAAAAGTAGCAGTAGCTTTTTCATGATAAGACTTTCTTCTTTATATTAGACGGGTCAAATGTAGACAAATTTTATATTCAGGCCAAAATGGAAGGCGATAATTTCATGAAATTTTAATAGAAGCCCCGGAAAATGCTAAAAAGTTGCCTTATCTTATGGCATTTGCATGCGACGAATAATAATCGCCCGCCGTCGCGATGGGGAAAAGTGAAAGAAAGATAATTGTATTGCGCGGCGATAGCTGGGAGGGCCGCTGCCTCAGCGGCCGCATTCAGCATAAGAGAGTGCGCGATGTAATTTGCGAGGCAAGGGAATAAAGATAGCCGCGGATGCGCATTGCGTATTATTCCTTCCTATACCTTATGCGGGCGCATTCAGCATAAGAGAGTGCGCGAAGTAATTTGCGATGCAAGTGACTCGCGATTGTCGTAGAGGTGCATTGCGCATTATTTCTTTCTAAACCTTATGCGGCGGCTGGCGGCCGTTGAGGGCAACGGCCCTCCCAGCTAAAGCGGCCCAAAT
>OMUV01000162.1 GCA_900314335.1 uncultured Prevotellaceae bacterium
TCTGTATGTGGAAATCCTGTATCGTTTTGCGCGAAGGCGGGCCGGGAGTACGAAAAGTGCGCAAAGGTTTTGCGCGAAGTAAGCATGGAATACGAAAACTTCACCAAGGTTTTGTGCGGCGTTAACTGGGAGGGCCGCTGCCTCAGCGGCCGCCAGCCGCCGCGAAAGAGCGCGCTGAGGATTGTGCGCGGCGAGTTTCGAACCCTTTTCAACTACCTTAAAATCAGCCTCTGCGAGGCGGGTAAATTCTACTGCGAGATAAATTATTTTATCTGCGAGATAACGAGTCGTCTACTACGAGATAAATTTTTTTATCTGCGAGTAGAATTTCTCCTTCTCCCGAGGGAACTTTCGTCCGCATGAGAAATCTGTCTCAGCATGCGCGATAAATAGTTTTCATCCTCTCCACGGGGCGCGGGAAGGCGCGGAAGGCCTTCTCTGCGAGGCGCGGGGAGAGGTAATGTGGGAAGTTTTATGCGGCCGCATCAAATGCCGCGCCCGCGGGGCCGGGGATGTAGGATAAAATCGTAACTTTGCCCTGCAAAATACGCATTATGAACGCAGACCATTCCCTTGACAATCGTGTGCTGCTCATGGGCGACCTCGCCGGCTACGGCAAGGTCGCTCTCTCGGCCATGATTCCCGTGCTCTCGGCGATGGGCGCCGAGGTGTTCAACCTTCCCACAGCCCTCGTGAGCAACACCCTCGACTACGGACGCTTCCGCATCCTCGACACCACCGACTATATGGAGGGCTCGCTCAGGGTGTGGCGGGAGCTCGGCTTCTCCTTCGGCGCCGTCTACACCGGTTTCGTCACCAGTCCCCGCCAGGCCGCGCTGATGACCGACTTCTGCCGCGAGGTCTCGGAGGCAGGGGCGAGGGTGTTCAACGATCCCATCATGGCCGACCACGGCCGCTATTACAACGGCATGTCGCCCGACGCCGCGTCGGAGCGCCGTCCGCTCGTGGCTGTCTCCGACCTCACGATGCCCAACTATACCGAGGCCTGCCTGCTCACGGGCATGGACTACTGCGAGGGGAGCATCACGGCCGATAATGTGACCGACATCATCGGCGCGCTGCGGGCCATCGGGGCGCGCTCGGTGGCCATCACCTCCTGCTATGTCGAGGGCGCTCACTGTGTGGCCGGCTATGACGAGCCCGCGGGCCATTACTTCTCCATCCCCTACGAGGTCCTGCCGGTCGACTTCCCCGGCACGGGCGACCTGTTCGCCTCCGTGACCATAGGCCGCATGATACAGGGCGACAGTGTGACCGACGCCGTAAGGGACGCCATGAGAGTGGTCCACGACATGATGGAGCAGGGGCGGGGAGAGCGCGACCGCTTCAAGGGCCTGCCCGTGGAGAAGTATATCCACCTGCTCGCCCGTAAGGACAATGAAAATAAATTATAAGGATAAAGACCAAGAATATGACAATAGCAGAGATAATGAGCCGGATGATAGCCTTCTCGGAGGGCAACACGCACGACATCAACCATCTCATGAAGGTATGGGGCTATGCCCGCACGATAGGATGCCTGGAGCACCTCGACGGCCACCTCCAGTTTGTCACCGAGGTAGCGGCCATCACCCACGACATAGCATGCCCGCTGTGCCGCCGCAAATACGGCAACACCGACGGAAAGCATCAGGAGGCCGAGGGCGCTCCGCTTGTGCGCTCCTTCCTCGCCGGCACCGATCTGGAGCAGGCGGACATCGACCGCGTGGCCTATCTCGTGGGCCATCATCATACCACGTCGGCCATAGACGGCATGGACTATCAGATACTTATCGAGGCCGATTACCTCGTCAACGCCGACGAGAGCCACTACAGCCCGGAGGCCATCGCCCACTTCCGCGACCATGTGTTCCGCACCGCTGCGGGCAAGGCGCTGCTCAACGCCGTCTACTTCCCCGCCGCTGCGGCGCAGTAACCCGGGGCGCAGGGCGGCGTTGCGTGCGGCCGCCGCGGGCTTCCTCCCGCGCGGCGGCCCGACTGTGAGCGGCCGCCCCAGGAGGCTGTGGCCTATGTTTATACCTCAGGCCATAGTAATACAGTAACTTTTTTGTATTTTTGCAAAGACAAATACTTTAATAAAGAGAATAAAGCGAATGAACGCAGACAATCATCGTATCACCAGAGCCCCCAATCCATTCAGGCAGACCAATGCCTTTGCGATGAACTATGCTCTGGCTTTCGGGCTGTACTGGATAGTGGGCTTTGTGTGCTTCGTCCAGTCGCCCACCCACCAGTTTCTCTCGCTCCTGTTCTATTTCATCTTCGCGTCGGCCCCTGTGGCGGGCTACTTCCACCTCAAGCGCTTCCGCGACAGGGTGTGCGGCGGTCAGATAGCCTTCGGGCGCGCCTACCTGTTCACCATCCTGCTCTACTTCTATGCGGCGCTGCTGCTCGCGGCCGCCTGCTACGTCTATTTCGCCTTTATCGATCACGGCGCGTTCTTCGACTCGTACATTCAGCTCCTCAGTTCGCCCGAGGCGCAGCAGATGGTGAGCGCCAACGGGGGCAAGCTCCCGGCTGCGGGCATAAGTCTCAACGAGCTGAAGTCGGCCTTCGAGCAGATACAGGCTCTCTCGCCTGTGGTCTACGCCGCCAATATCCTCGACCTCAATATTTTCATAGCTCTTATCCTGGCGCTGCCCACGGCTCTCTTTGCCTCCTCTGCCAAGAGGTGGGGCGCCGATAACAAATAAATTATGGATGTTTCGATAGTAATTCCCCTCTACAACGAGGACGAGAGCCTCCCTGAGCTTTACTCCTGGATAAAGCGCGTGGTGGACTCCAATCATATCTCCTACGAGATAATCTTTGTCAACGACGGTTCGACCGACCACTCCTGGGACGTCATCGAGCGTCTGGCCGCTGAGGACAAGAATGTGCGCGGCATCAAGTTCCGCCGCAACTACGGCAAGAGCGCCGCGCTCTACTGCGGATTCCGTAAGGCCGAGGGCGATGTGGTCATTACCATGGACGCCGACCTGCAGGACTCGCCCGACGAGATTCCGGCCCTGAGGAGCATGATCATCGACGACGGCTACGACCTCGTGTCGGGCTACAAGAAGAAACGCTACGACCCGCTCTCCAAGACTATCCCCACCAAGCTCTTCAACGCCACTGCGCGCAAGGTGAGCGGCATACACAATCTCCACGACTTCAACTGCGGGCTCAAGGCCTACCGTCGCGAGGTGGTCAAGAATATCGAAGTCTACGGCGAGATGCATCGCTACATCCCCTATCTGGCCAAGAACGCAGGCTTTGACAAGATCGGCGAGAAGGTGGTGCATCATCAGGCGCGCAAGCACGGGCACACCAAGTTCGGCGGCATCAACCGTTTCTTCAACGGTTACCTTGACCTGCTGAGCCTCTGGTTCCTGACGAGCTTCGGCCGCAAACCAATGCATGTGTTTGGTTTCCTGGGCAGCCTGATGTTCTTCATCGGATTCGTGGCCATCCTCATTGTGGGCGGCACGAAGCTCTACGCCCTGAGCAACGGCATTCCCGCTCATCTCGTGACCGATTCGCCCTATTTCTACATCGCCCTTACGATGATGCTGCTCGGCACACAGCTGTTTCTGGCCGGATTCCTCGGCGAACTGATAAGCCGCAACTCCTCGCAGCGTAACGATTACAAGATCGAGAAAGAGTTCTGAGCGAGATGAACTGGGGCATAGGACACAGCGCCGGGCGGAAGTCTGCGGCGAAGCGGCACCGGAGCGGCGCCATGCGGCTGTCACGGCATATTAATATATGTGTGGCGGCATGCGTGGCGGTCATCGCGGCGCTTATAGCCTCGTGCAGCAGCATAGACTGCCCGCTCAAGAACACCGTCTCGGCCAGTTGCCTCTTCTACAACAGTGAGACGCGCGCGGCGGCCACTGTGGGGGACACGCTCACCGTTACGGCCCTCGGCGCCGACTCTGTGCTCTACAACCGTGGCGTCAACACCTCCTCGCTCGCCCTGCCCATGGCCTACGCGGGGCAGGCCGACACCCTCGTCTTCCACATCTCCTCTACGGAAGCCTCGCGGACGGACACACTGGTGCTCGGCCACACCAATGAGGCCCACTTCGAGTCGATCGACTGCAACAGCGTCATCTTTCACACCATTACCTCGCTCAGCCTGCTGCGCGGCACCGATGTCAGCGGCCTCACCCGCATAGACAGCGTGGCGCTGGTGAACCCGAAAGTCAACTATAATGAGGTTACGAACATCAACATATTTATTTCTACTGCTCCTTAGTCTGGCCGTCCCCGCTGTGGCCGCGGCGCAGAGCGACACGACATCGCAGGGCGCGGACAGGGTGAGAGGCGTCCAGTTTGCCCCGCGAGCGCTGACGAAGGCCCCGCCCGTTCCCCGCTGGAACGGCATCTCCGTGTCGGCCAACCTGAGCGGCGCATTCCTCGCCGTTGTCTCGTCCTACGGTGAATATGAGGGCGCTGTGAGAGCCAATCTCTACGGGCGCTACTTTCCCATCGTCGAGGCCGGCATAGGCGCGAGCGATCACACCGATGATGCCACGGACCTCCACTACCACACCTCCTCGCCCTTTATCCGCGTGGGCATGGACTACAACTTTCTCAAGGACATCTCTTCGCGCAACCGCGCCTTCGGCGGAGCCCGCATCGCATACAGTTCCTACAAATACGACATCAGCGGCCCGGACCTCTACGACCCTTTCTGGCATACGGAGGTGCCGTACAATTTCCACGGGCTCAAAGGCTCGCAGCTCTGGCTTGAGCTCACAGGCGGTGTGGAGACGCAGATATGGAAGGCGGTGCACCTCGGCTGGATGGTCCGCTACAAGAACCGCATCACTTCCTCCAACGATGATATCGGCGAGGCCTGGTATGTCCCCGGCTTCGGCAAGAAAGGCACCGCCGTCATAGGGGCCACGTTCAGTCTCATAATCGATATCTCCCGCCGCTGACATCATTTTCCCTCACTTCGCTATGCCTTGGTCCGAATGTCTCTTTCTCTCGATAGCCCTTGCGATGGACTGTTTCAGCATAGCCGTCGTGGCCGGAGTGATCGAGAAGCGCTTTCACCCGCTGCAGGCCTTCTCGATGGCCATCCTGTTCGGACTCTTTCAGGCGCTCATGCCGCTCGTCGGCTGGGCCTTCACGGGCATGTTCTACCGCTACATCGAGAGCGTCGCGCCCCTGATAGCCTTCGCCATGCTGCTATTCATCGGCGGCAGGATGATATGGGAAAGCCTCCGCTCCGAGGAGAACGTCTCCTTCAATCCCTGCCGCATCCTGACGCTGCTCTACCTCGCCGTGGCTACGAGCATCGACGCGCTCGCCATCGGGGTGTCGTTCTCCTGCGTCGGGATGAACCGCTTTGCCGACATCGCGCGGCCGCTCGCCGTCATCGCCGCGGGCTCGTTCCTGTTCACACTTCTTGGCAAGATCGTCGGGGTCTTTGTGGGCCGCCGCTTCCACTTCAACGCCGAGCTCCTCGGCGGCGTCATCCTCGTCCTGCTGGGCATTAAGACGCTCATCTCATTTTTGCAAAACTAATCAGACACCACTATGCACAGACTTACCAAAGGCAAACTAATCTTCCTCGCTTTTCTCATCGTCGCCTCCATGCTCATCATCACGCGCCACAGCGAGAACCGCTATATCGAAAATCAGGGCAATGTCTTCGGCACCACTTACCACATCACCTATTCCTACACGCGCGACCTGCAGCAGGCCATCGACCAGCGGCTCGGCGAGGTAGACGCTTCGCTCTCGGCCTTCAACAAGCGGAGCACCATCAGCGCCATCAATTCGGGCCGCAGCCTCAGGACGGACAGCATGTTCCGCAGTGTGTTCCGCCTGGCGGAGACTGTCTCGGCCAACACCTACGGCGCCTTCGACATCACCGTGGCTCCGCTCGTCAACGCCTGGGGCTTCGGATTTCAGAAGCAGGACAGTGTCACGCCGGCCATGATCCATCAGCTCCTCACCACCGTAGGCTATCGCAAGGTGTCCCTCTCGCCCTCGGGCGATGTGGTGAAGCAGAACCCGCACACGCAGCTCGACTGCAGCGGCATCGCCAAAGGCTACGGCTGTGACCAGGTGGCAGCCCTCTTCGACAGCCTTGGTATCAAAAACTACCTCATCGAGATCGGCGGCGAGATCGTGGCGCGCGGCAAGAACAAGAAAAACGAGGACTGGACCATCGGCGTCAACACGCCCCGGGAGGACAGCGTGCAGGTGGACAATGAGATCGCCGCTGTCCTGCGCCTCACGGACTGCGGCATGGCCACGAGCGGCAACTACCGCCGGTTCTACTACAAGAACGGGCGCCGCTTCGCCCACACCATCGACCCGCGCACCGGCTATCCCGTGCAGCACTCCCTGCTCTCCTCGACCGTCATCGCGCGCAACTGTGCCACGGCCGACGCCTACGCCACAGCGTTTATGGTGCTTGGCGTCGACTCGGCGCGCACCGTCCTGGCCCGTCACCCCGAGCTTGAGGTTTACTTCATCTACGCCACTCCCGACGGGCGCTACGCTACGTGGATGTCGCCCGCCCTCAGGCGCCGTGTCGTGACGCAGAAATAACCAGGGAAAATGAAAAGGCTTGACTACGAACAGCTCTCCTCGCTGCCGCTATTCCTCGGAATAGACGGTGTGACCCTCACGGACCTCTACGAGACGGTCTCGCCCGTAGTCTCGCCCATGCGCCGCGGCACGACCATCATCACGGAGGGCGAGGAGTGCCGCTCGCTCGTCTATGTCCTCGAGGGCCAGACGGAGGCCATCACAAACTTTGGCGCGGGCAAGTTCTCCATCCGCGAATACCTGCGTTCCAAGTCGGTCATCGAGCCGCAATGCCTCTTCGGCCTGCATACCACATACACACGCACCTATACGGCCGTCTCCCCGGGCTATTTCTTCCGCATCCCCAAGAGCGTCATAGTGCGCGATATGATGCCCAACGACGTCTTCCGCTTCAATTTTATCAACCTCCTCTCCTCGTCGCTTCAGGACGCACTGCGCCGCCAGCGCCACCTCCCCGCCGCCACGCCCGAGGCCCGGCTCGCCGAGATGGTGGCCCGCCAGGTGATAAGGCCCGCAGGGACTATCGAACTGAAATGCAAGATGTGGGACATCGCGCCCTACCTCTCTGTGACGCGGCTCAACCTCTCGCGCATGCTCCACCGCTACAGCGACGAGGGCCTGCTCGAGATGTACCGCGGCGGCATCGTGTTCCCCCTCTTCGAGCGCTTCGAGGCCCGCGTCAGGTAAGAGACAGCAGGGGAATGTAGCGCATACAGGAGAAAGATTTGCTCATTCCGGCGGCTCCGATGATGCTGTCCTGGCATGAAAAGGCGCGCGGAGAGCGAAAAAATCCCACACAAATTTTGTCATTACAAATTAAGTGTCTACCTTTGCAGGCGCATTGCGAAAGCAGCATACGGGTAAGTGCTGCACGGCTAGCTCCCTCTGAATCCTCCAGGGCGTGATTGCAGCAAAGGTAGGCTGGTTGTAGCAGCGCGATGCAGTTAGCTTACCCACCCGCCTCTTTAGCTCAGTTGGCCAGAGCACGTGATTTGTAATCTC
>OMUV01000036.1 GCA_900314335.1 uncultured Prevotellaceae bacterium
CGTAGATAAAATAATTTATCTCGCAGTGGACGACCTTTCTACTCGCAGATAAAAATATTTATCTCGTAGCAGACCACCATTCTACTCGCAGATAAAATAATTTATCTCGTAGTGGACGACCATTCTACTCGTAGCTAAAAAAATTTATCTCGCAGTAGAATTTATTCTCGTAGGACAAGAGTAAATTCGGATGCGAGCGGACCGGCAGTCCGATGCGATCAGAAAAAATTCTGATGGGACGAGAAAAAATTCTCATGCGGATGAGAATTATTTTATCTCCCTTATAATTTCGCTACGGCGGGAGAGGCTGAATTTCATATAGTTGCAAAGTAAATTTGGGACATTCGCAAAATGAATTAAGCCGATACATATATAAGGAATAAGGGAGCGAATCGGTCTCTGCCCCATCGCTGGCCTTGGCAGATGCGACGATCAGAGAGCAAGGTTGCTTATCGCTTCGCGGGAGTTCGCTTGGCCGTTTTCTTCTGCCGCGGCTTGCGTTTGAAAAGCTGCTTCAGATTGTTGAAATCGCGTTTGAACAGTATTCCACCGCCCTGCGTGGTGAGCGAATGACGCGTGAAATAGCGGTCATTGCTCTCACTGTAAGCCTTTAGCTGTATGGTACCGGCGGGATTGAGCAGATAGCGCGCCGTGAAGTCGCCGACGAGATTGGAGGTGTAGGCTGCGCGGTCGCGATAGCCAAGATTGCCGTCGATAAAGAGACGCCCGCCGAGCAGTTTGGCAGAGAAGAGGCCCTCTACATCCATGTCATTCCATCCCTCCTGCCCCGTGGCGACGCTCGTGCCGAAGGACCATTTCTCATTGTTGAGGCCCATCTCGTGGAGGAACTTGCCAAAGTTTTGCGACAGCGTCCCGGAGAGGAACGAGTTCATCGCCACCGATGACCGGCCGGAGCTCTGATACCTCACGTCGGGCGTGTAATCGTAGGTGTAGAACTGGCCCACGGAGAGGAGGTACATGGCCTGGAGATTCATGTCCTCGGGCGTGGCGATGATGGAGCGCACCATCTGCCGCTGGGTGGAACTGGCCGTGGGCATGTCGATGTCGAAGCTGACCGTGGGTGTGGCGGCAGTCCCGGTGATGTTCATGATGCAATCGACCCTCTGCGAGGCATCGCGCATGTTGCTGCCGGCCGTCAGTCCGGAGAGCGACACGGACGGCAGGCTGTAGACGGCGCTCAGGGACAGGATGCCGTCCAGCGGCTGACCGGAGAAAGTGATGCGACCGCCCTGCTGTATGGCAAAGTTGCGCTCGATGAGATCCTGAATCTTCATCCTGTAATAGCCGGAGGATATGTTGTAAGCGCCGAACATCTGGAAGTTGTCCTTGTTCGACCAGTAGGCGTTTACGCGGCCTGTGCCATGCACCGTAGCGCCGTTGCCGGCCTTCTCATCCGTGATGACCTGAAACTCCGCCTCGGGCGAGATATCGATGTTAAAGTTCAGTTCCATATCGCCCCTGATGGATTTCTGTAAAGAGTCCGTCGCCTGCGTGATGGCGGGCGTTGACCCGCGGGCTGTGTCAGTGGCGGCAGCTTCTCTCCTTGCGCGGTATTGCAGGAACTCGGGAGCGCCGACGTACATCCGGCTCTCGGCGTTGTAGACGAAGGACGTGCCTCCGAGCGCGGTAACGTCGGCATGCGTAGCGAAGCGCCCGGGAGAGCCGAACACATGTATCCGGCCGTCGACAAAAGCCTTGCCCCAGAACGAAGCGTCGTCGGCCTCGTCGCGCGGCACATCGTAAGCCAGAAAACGGGGAGAGGTGATGTTGATATCGTAGGAGAAATCGTGCAATGCCCTGTGCATCACAGCGCCGCTGAGCAGGCCTGCGCCGCCGTACTTGTCCTTGAGATGCAACCGCGGCATCGAGATGAGATTGTGCGAGAATCGCACCGTGTCATTGTCCACCGTATATTCCGTACCCAGAGGATCAACGCTTATCCGCCCGTCGTGCACACACTCCGTGCCCTCCAGGTTCATGGCGCGGAGATTGCCGAACAGGCGCAGGTCGCCCGCGACTTTGCCCTGCTTAAACTCGAGGCCGTCTGGGAAGAAGTCGTTGATGAAAAGGATATTCGTCCCCATGGACAGGAAATGCAAGTCGATGTCATTGTGCGCTGGCGAGACATAGCCCGAGATATTCGTCGAGCTCCCTTGTGTGTCAAGGATAGAGGCGAAGATATCGATGTGCTTCGTCTCGTTGCGCCAGTAAGCGCTGAGATCGAGATGGCCCATGTGGGCGTGATTGAAGATAAAATCGTCGCTGTTGATGGAAGCCTTGAGCCAGGGCTCGCCGGTAACGGCCCCGACATACACCTTGCCGGTCAGGTCGCCGTCAAACTGCACATCGTCAAAGGCCACAAAGTCGAGTACGCTCTGCAGCCTTATGCCGTGAAGCGTGACGGAGAGAGAGTCGTCGGGCGAAGAGGATATGCCGCCGGAGAGAGAGAGGGAATTGTCGCCGGAGCTGATGTTGAGATTATCGACGCTCACCTTGCGGTTCTTGTAGCGCAATGTGCCAGAGGTGATATGACACAGGGAGTCGCCGGCAAAGAAGCTCGAGGGATGTATGACCGACACAATGTCCTCGCCCGTTGACGGCTGGAAGGTGACGGTCTGGCTTATCTCGCTGTTGGGCCTGCCCTTGCCGTTGTTCCAAAGGAACGATACATTGAGGCCCTTGCCGACGTCGTCCGCCATGGCTTCGATATTGACTCTGTCGCCTTTGACCTCACGCACGGCATGGAAACGCAACTGCGTGTCGCTGCTGTTCGTCCGCGCAAACAGCCGGACATTGTCGAACTTGAAGTTGCCGCGCGCGAAATAGGGAGAGGTAAGCGTCACCTGCGCTTCGCCGCGCTTGGAGTCCATGAATCCATTGGCCTCTGTCATGCCCCGCAGCATATAATTGTCGGACAGCAGGAGATTGAGCAGCTTCGCGTCAGTAATCCTCATCCGGAAGCTGAAGACATTGTCGCTCTGAGGACGGTACACCGCGCGCTTGTTCAGGATGTCCAGGATGCGCGTCGGTATCGTCGCAAGGTTATACTTTCCTTTCAGGTTCACGTCGCCCGCATCGCCGGTCACGTTTATCACTTTCGTGCCGTCGGCGGCTCTCTTATAGTCGGCAGCTACCGAACCGATAACCGTGGTGGTATCGGAGGAATAGATGCGCGCGTCATGCGACCGTATGGTGAGGGTATGGGGCGAGGAGAGCTTGCCGTAGGCTGCGACATCTATCGCGCCCGACAGCCCCCTGCCCTTGAACTTGTCGCTCAGGCCGAGCTTGTCGATATTGAGATTCCTGACAATGGCCGACAGCTTGTACTCGCCATTATCCGTCAGGGGATTGGTGGCGGATAGCGTGACCTTAGCCCGCGCATTCTCCACGTCCGAGTTCATATCGATATGCCAGTCGGCGCCGCTCCGCTTTACCGAGGCAGTGACGGGCGACACGACGTTACCATTATATGTAAGGCGGTCTATATTTATCTCCGAGAGGAAGTGATCCTTAGGAATGCCACTGAAGTTCAGGCGGCAGTCCATCTCGCCTATCGGCAGCTTCGTGTTGAGCAGGCGGGAGAGCAAGAAGTGCCTGACCTCAAGCGCGGCGATAAGATTGTCGGAAGTCTCCTTGCACACATCGTAGGCGATCTCGCCGAGGTTAGTGTCAATCTTTCCTTTGCTTTCTATCCGGCCGGACGAGCGGATGAAGCCGGAGTAATCGAGGTAATTCAGATTTTGCAGAGCGAGGCTTTGCTTTGCCGAGGCAGGCATATAGTCTAGGCCTGCGGAAAGAGCCTGACCGGAGATGCGAAGGCGGTCAATACGCGCGGTGAATGCGTCCTTGTTGCGATATGAGGCTTCCGCCGACAAAGAGAGCCCTTTGTTCTTTGTGGTAACGCGGATATTCTTTGCTCTGATCGTGCCGCCCCGGCTTCTGATGTCTGCGCGAAACAGGAACTGCTCGTCGGGCAAACGGAACGACACCAGCGGGTGGATGTCGGCGATAGAGATGGTGGACGGGAGTATGCGTGCATCCAGTTGCGGCGCACCTTTAGGAGTATGATATATTCTTATATCATTGGCGCTGATCTCGCTCTCTGGCAGGCTGAGGCGGAACTTGGGGATAGTCACGCCCCGATTGTCGACAGCGCCATATAGAAATGCGTGGTCTATTGCAAGTCCGCTCCTCTCGCGCAGGGAAAGATCGCGGAGCTTGAAGGAAATCCGGTCTTTGCCTGCTATGCGCAGGCCGGCGCTGGCGTAAATATCCCTGAAGTAAGCGTGATTGAAATCGAAGGTTCTCTTATGCGGAGCCGTCAGAATATTGTGCGAGACTCTGCACGAATTCAGAATGATGGACTTGAGCTTGAGCTGCGTCTCTCCGCCCTGCTTCTTCCCGCTCTGCAAAGAATCGACGATAAACTGGAAGTTGTAGGGAGAGCCCTTGTCCTGCGTTATCAGATTGATATCGGCATGATAAAGCTCGACGGTACGTATGACAAGAGGCGGAGACAGCACGGACCGCAGTTTGAGCTTCACCGCAATGCGCCCGGAACGAAGCAAATCTCTGCTCTGCTGGTCTTTAATAGTAACATCCTCCAGAATCAGGGTATTTAAAAGGCCGGGCTCGATACGGCGGATACTTACTCTGGTGCCGAATTTGGACGAGAGCGCCGCTGAGACCTGCTCAGAGACATAGCTCTGTATCTGCGGTACTCTCGCCAATACGCAGATTAATATGAAGCCGCATACGAAAACGGCAAACGCCACACATAATATATTCTTAAGCGTTTTTATGGCTTCAGTGTTTTAGAATGTCTATTGGAGGAAAGGATTCATAGCCTTTTCCTCCCTGACTGTAGTAGGGCCGCCATGGCCGGGCAGGATTACCGTCTCGTTCGGGAGAGTCATGACGTTCTCCTTCAAGCTTCGGATCAGAGCGTCCTCGTCGCCGTAGGGGAAATCGGTGCGCCCTATGCTGTGAGAGAACAAACTGTCTCCGCTAAACAGCAGGGATTCCTCTTTGCAATAGAAAGAAAGTCCGCCCGGCGTATGACCAGGCGTAGCAATAGCCTTGAGGTGATGATGCCCGAAAGAGATGACATCACCATAATATATGTAAGCACCGACATCAGGCATAGATATGCGTATTTCTTTATGCAGGAAATTGCGTATCTGAAGCTCAACATTGTCATAAAGCCACATATCTGCCGGATGCAGCATGGGTTTCAGATGGAAATGCCCATACACAAACATATCTCCGAGGATGTGGTCGAAATGGGCGTGGGTACAAATGAGATTTCTGAGAATAAGCGCGTTGTCGCTGATATACCGGGATATTTCTTGTTCCTCATCCTGAGAATAGGCGCCGCAATCTATCATCACTGCTTCGTTGGTCTCGTCTGAAACAACATAGCAGTTCTCACCGATAAGGTTCACCACAAATCTCTGTATGTTTATCATCAGAACAACACCTTTATAATGTACTTCTCCTTGAAATAATCCTCGCTGAAATATTCATCCACCCTGCCCGTCCAGACCGAGCAATTCTTCAGGCGTCTGTCCTTATGCTTCAGATCGTCCAGCAGTTTGATCTCTTCGGAAATGTCGCCGCCCTTCAGGAAGATGAAACAATTGCGCACGCCGTCCACCTTTTCCCGGGAGATGTTCTTAAGCGCTATTTTTATCATCTCGTCCGCTTTCATAACAGCCCTCGAGACAATAAAATTGTATCTTCCCTTTTCCTCAATGGCGTTCTCATGCTTTATGGTCACATTCTCCAGCCCGGCGGCCTCCTTTGCAGCTTCCACTATCCGGAGCTTCTTGCCGATGCTGTCGATAAGGGTAAAATTGACAGAAGGGAACATGATCGCCAAAGGAATGCCCGGGAAACCGCCCCCAGTTCCGATATCCAGCACGGACATTCCGGCCTTGAACCCGGCAGCCTTTGCAATTGCCAGACTGTGGAGGATATGATGGACGAAAAGATTACCTATATCCTTACGAGAGATGACATTAATCTTGTCGTTCCACTCAGGATAGACACTTTCGATGCTATGGAACTGAGCCAACTGCCTGTCGGTGATCTCAGGAAAGTATTTCTTTAAAATCTCGCTATTGTCCATTGCCTCCATAGTTCCTCTCGCCGAAAATAAGAGTACCTATCCTTACAATATTTGCCCCTTCCTCTATTGCTATCTTGTAATCGTGAGTCATGCCCCAGGAGCGATAGCAGAAGCTCTCGTCATGCGCGAAGTATTGATCCTTTATCTCGGAGAAGAAGTTATTGGCCTCTGCAAAGTCACTGTGCACTCGCGTTTCGTCGTCCGTGTTAGTGGCCATGCACATCAGTCCGCAGACCTTTACATGCTTCATAGATTCCAGCACTCCGTCTCCTATCAGCTGTCTGCATTCTTCCGGAGAGAAGCCGGTCTTAGTTTCCTCTTTCGCCACATGCAGCTCCAGCAGAACTCTGATCTGCCTGTCTATCTTTTCCGCCTGTTTATTGATCTCTGTGAGAAGCTTCAGGCTGTCCACCGATTCGATCATGGAGACATAAGGCACTATCTGCTTCACCTTATTGGTCTGCAGATGGCCTATCATGTGCCACTTGATATCCTGCGGCAAAAGAGGATGCTTCATGGACATTTCCTGAGGGCGGTTCTCTCCGAATATTCTCTGCCCGCAATCGTACGCCTCCTGAACGGCTTCTACGGGATGAAACTTTGATACCGCTACCAAATGGACATAGTCCGGAAGAGTAGTCTTTAGAAAAGCGAGAGATTCTTTAATGTTTGTCATTGCTGATTCTCCCCTGCTTTAGCATATCCCTCAGGCTGCATCTCCTCATAATGATACACATCCATGATTTTAGTCTCGGAAACAGAAGTGATACTATAATCGGAAATAGACTGCTTCATTCCGTCGTCCAGACGCTTTACGGCGTCTCTGAGATCCGCGGCATTGACCATAATAACCTGTGCCACCTGCTTCTCAACGCCTTTCTTCTCATCGAGGGTAGTAATGGCTATCTTGCACTGGTACCACTTGTCGGCACTCTCGCTGCTTGATTCGAACATCTCGGCAAACTTGGCGCGTTTTATGTCAACTACCTCGAACTCGCCGTTGATAAAAGGCTTCATTTCCTTTATAATCCTCTTCTCGGCTTCAGTAAAATTGAGGGCATCCACAAGGTAAACTTCCGACTGCTTCGCCGTCTTTCCCTCGCCTATTTCTTTCTCGTATTTAATCTTGCATTCAAACCACGTATACATATATCTCGTAATATCTATTGTACATTTATATTGTCTTTCTACTTGATTTCCACCAAAATAGGGAGCTTGATCTTCGTGCCGACGTGTATAAGGTCAGGATCCTGAATATTGGAGTAACGGATGATATACTTGGCGCAATCCTTAGAACCATATATCTGCTTGGCAAGATGCGTAATGTCCTCGCCCCTCTGCAGAACATGCACCTCTTTCAGACCGCATATCATATATTTGTCCCCTCTCAATACAGGCATTTCAGGTTTGGCCTTCTCAGCCGGTTTCGGATTTTCTGCCGCCGGCTTTACATTGCCTGCCTGCGGCGCAGCTTTTGGGGTATGAGTGTCCCTCTGCACTTTAATACTGCTTTTAGCCGCAGGCTTCGCCGGCTTTTCCACCTGAGTCTTATTGACAGGAAGCACGGAGTTCGTAGCCTTCGCTATATAATAACCGGCGAAGAAGGCGGCAACAACACTAGCCACCCAGACAGCTATTATCACAATCTTCGAGAGGTGTCTGTGTGACGGTTCTTCTGTATCTGCCGGTGACTCTTCCTCTTCCGGGCTTTCAGTTTCCGATTCATGACTTTCGCTCTCCGCATTTTCAGGCTCCGGCTCCGCATGTACGACAAGAGGTGCGGGCGTAGCGACTTCCTCTACCCTTCCTCCTTCAGTATTTTCGCTTCCTTCAGTAACCTCGGAATCAGATAAATCTACCTGTGTCTGTTCTGGTATATCCACCGTTTTGGGTAGCTCTTCTGTCGGTTGCTTCTCTTCTGCCGGCGTTTCTTTCAGGTCTAACGACTTTACGTCTACGCCATCATCTATAGTTACAGACTGCAAGCACTCAAAGGGTTTGTTGACCATAGAGCGCAAGGTGGCATCGGGCGTAAAGGTTATCTTCTGATGAGGTGCTATTTCTATTCTCTCACCGGTGTTTACATCTACGCTTTTACGGGCCGAAACATCTACGACCTTAAATGTCCCGAATCCCTTTATCTTTACCACATTATCAGACTGGAGGCCCTGGCAAATAACGTCAAAGAAATTTCGTACAAAAGTCTCGACATTCTCTTTTGTATCCGGATTTATGGCTTGCAACGCGTTTACTAAGTCCGCAAAATTTCTTTTCTCCATTAGTCTTTTGTTTCAGAAGTGGCAGCTAAACGTGTTTTTAATGAGGGAGATGAGTGAAAGATGAAAGTGAGTTTGGGAGGAACCAGCATCTTCTGCTTCGTTGATGGATTTACAGCAAATCTCTCCTCTCTCTTCTTTATCTCAAAACTGCCGAAATTCTTCAACTTCAGCACAGTATTCTCTTTCTCCGAAAGCAGATCGGTCAGAGCCCTAACCAGCATTGTCACACCACTCTCGGCATTGTCCTCCTTTATATCTAAAGACTTTGCCAAGGTCGTAATAAACTCTTTATTATTCACAGATATCTCAATCTTTTACAGGAGATGCATACAAGTCATACTCATCCGCTGCTGTTATTTTTACGTCAAAGAAGTCTCCTATGTTTACGCCATCCAGATCTTCGATTCTCACCAGCACCTCTCCATCTACCTCAGGGGAATCATACTGGCTGCGGCAAACCATATAGTCGCCCTCTGTTCTGTCGGCTATCACACGCATTACCGTCCCTTTCCTGGCCTCACATATCTCCGACGATATCTGTTGCTGAATAGCCATGATAGTGTCAGAGCGTTTGCGCTTTACCTTCTCCGGAACATCGTCTTTGAAATGCCGGGCCGCATATGTGCCGTCCTCCTCGCTGTAAGTAAAGACGCCGAGCCTCTCGAAACGCTCCTCACGGACAAACTGCACAAGATGGTCAAACTCCGCGTCTGTCTCGCCGGGAAAGCCGACAAGCATAGTCGTACGCAGGGCGATACCGGGCACACGCCGTCTGATGGTCTCCAGCAGGCGGCGTATTTCATCGCCGGTAATATGGCGGCGCATCCGGGCGAGCACGTTGTCGTCTATGTGCTGCAGGGCAATGTCCAGATATTTGCAGACATTATCCCTCTCGGCCATGATATCCAGCAACTCCAGAGGGAAACTGTTCGGATAAGCATAATGGATGCGTAACCACTCTACGCCTTCGATGTCGGATAGCGACGAGATTAATTCCGGAAGGGCTTTATGGCCGTACAAATCGGTTCCGTACGCGGTGGAATCCTGTGCAATGATCTGGAACTCCTTTGTGCCCGCCGCTACGAGTCCTTTGACCTCGTCGCAGATGCTCTCAATAGAGCGGCTCCTTTGGGGACCGGTAATGAGAGGAATGGCGCAATAGGCACAATGATGGTCGCAACCTTCGGATATCTTGACATAAGCATAATGGCGCGGCGTTGTCAGTACGCGATCGTCAGGGCTTGTGCTACACTGCTTACGCTCTTTAGCGCCATACTCCTGCTTCAGATATTCTATGATGCCGTTCCAGTCAAATTTGCCGTAGAAGCAATCCACCTCAGGCAGCTCTGCCCTGAGCTCGTTTCTGTAGCGCTGGGACAGGCATCCCATCACGATTACCTTGTCGAGCTGGCCCCTCTTCTTCTCATCGACGAGGGACAGAATCATGTTTACGCTTTCCTCCTTGGCTGCCTCGATAAAGCCGCAGGTGTTAACAACGGCCACGCCGCCGTGAGTCTTCTCGGGATTACTCCATGCTCTGAACCCGATCCGGCCAAGCGAATAAATAAGATGCTCCGAATCGACCAGATTCTTGGAACAACCCATGGTGATAATGTCAACGTTTCTTCTGACAGCCATGTATTATCAACCTAAAAGCGTTTTCACATACGACTCGGCATCGAAGGGCTGCAAGTCCTCCATCTTCTCGCCGAGGCCGATATACTTGACAGGTATCTTAAACTGGTGGGAAATACCTATTACCACGCCGCCCTTGGCAGTGCCGTCGAGCTTGGTCACGGCTATCGAGTTGACCTCGGTCGCAGCCACAAACTGGGCAGCCTGCTGATATGCGTTCTGTCCGGTAGAGCCGTCGAGCACAAGCAGTACTTCGTCGGGGGCCGTAGGCACAACCTTGGCAACGACATTGCGTATCTTGCCCAGCTCGCGCATAAGGGAGACCTTGTTATGCAACCTTCCCGCGGTGTCTATCAGCACGACGTCTATGTCGGAGGCCAGAGCGGAGTGGAGTGTATCAAAAGCAACGCTGGCGGGATCGCTTCCCATCTGCTGCTTCACTACGGGCACACCCACTTTCTCTCCCCAATAGGAAAGCTGCTCTATGGCCGCGGCACGGAATGTGTCGGCCGCGCCAAGCATAACCTTTAGCCCGGCTTTCTTATACATGTATGCCAGCTTGGCTATGGTGGTCGTCTTCCCTACTCCGTTGACGCCGACGACGAGTATCACATAAGGCTTATGCCCTTTCTGTGTCTCGGCTTTAGCATCCTTGTCGCTCTTGGAGAGCATGGCGGAAATCTCTTCGCACAGCAACTTCTTGAGTTCCGAGGTGCCTAAATACTTATCCTTCGCCACACGCGCCTGAATGCGCTTGATAATCTCCAGCGTGGTGTCTGTCCCGACGTCCGAGGTGATCAGCGTCTCTTCAAGCGAGTCAAGCACATCATCGTCGATGGTGTGCTTGCCCGCTATGGCACGCGTCAGCTTACCGAGCAAAGACTCCTTCGTCTTCTCCAGGCCGCTGTCCAGTGTCTGCTGTTTGGGTTTACCGAATATTCCGAAAAAACTCATTGACCCAAAACCTTATTCAGACCTTTCTCAATGCTCTTGTTAGCCTTGTCTGCTGCTTTGTTTACTTCCTCGTTTGCCTTGTTCTGTGCATTGGTAACGGTGGTGGTAGCCTTCTTACGAGCATTCTCCTTTGCACCTTCTACTGTGGCTTTTGCAGCGTTCTTAGCATTCACTGCTGCCTGCTCAGCCTGCGTCTTGGCATTGTTCACAACCTGTTCGGCAGCAGCTTTGGCCGTGCTCTGCACGCTGTTAGCGGCATCCTCTGCGGCTTGCTTTACCGACTTGGAGGAGTCCACTACGGCATTACCTGCGCCAGCGACGGCGGATGTAGCCGAAGTCACAGCATCGATAGCCTTTTTGCCGACCTCGGTAGCATTGCTGTAAAGCTTATCCTTCTGCTCCTTATAGAATTCATCAATAGAGGTCTTCTCTTCCTGTGTAAGATTCTCCGTCACATCTTTGTACTTGGCCTGAATGCCGGACAGCTGCGTATTCAGCTTCTCCATTACCTGAGCTGCTTCCGCAGGATCTTTGGCATTCTTCAAATTCTCGGAAGCCGTAGCGTAAGCCTCTGAAACCTCCTTTTTCATATCGCTTGTTTTGTCGTGGGAGCAAGCCATAACACCAAACATCAAGCATACTACACTCAGAACAATGGCGCCTTTGGCCAATAGACTTCTTAAAACGTTAGCTTTCATAATTGCGTTATTTTGATTAATATGAATTCTTCATTTGCCG
>OMUV01000118.1 GCA_900314335.1 uncultured Prevotellaceae bacterium
TAGTTCAAAACGTCTCAAATGTAGTTTTGGCCTTCGCAGGACGCTGATTTTTACCAACTTATATTTGACGACATAGAGGCCAATCTGAGATGACTAATATGCAATCCGTCGTGCATATTATTCATTTCTCTCCGCACGATATTCCTCCCGGTTTTCACAAAACGCCATGCTTCGTCCTACCGGCGGGCGGGAGGGGGAGCGACGGCCTTCCTGCGTTCATTTCCCAGCATCAGTCTCGCGCCGAAGGAGATGTTCACGACGTCCCGGAGGCGGATGCTCCGGTTGGTGCCCCATGTGGCGAGGTCGAGGTCGGAGGCGTTGATGGCGTAGTAGAGCATTATGCCGCGGATGGCGGCCCCCGGGCCGTCGAAATGCCACTCTATCCGCTCTCCTATCGACAGGCCGGGGCGCAGGTAGGTGAGGAAACCGTAGTATTTGTCCGGAAAGCGCACGGGGGTGCCGTGGATGAACTCGTGGCCCGTGATGAGGTTCAGGTAGAGCGCCGCGGCTATCGGTTCGGCGCTGATGCGGTCGGAGAGGCGGAGGCGGATGGGGCTCACGGCCTGACGGAGCGTGAAGGTGAGTTTGCCGCGGCCGGTGGAGTAGGGCGGCACATAGCCCGCGAGCAGTTCCGTCTGCAGGATGTCCTTCGGTCCCCACGCCCATCCCGCTCCGGCGGAGAGAAAACCTATGCCGCCGGCGTACTGCACGACGATGTGCGTGGGCAGGAGGCGGCGGAGCGGGCTCACATGGCGGGGCGCGGTGGCACTGTCGGCGGGAAGGGCGTCGCTGCGGGATGTGCCGCGGGCGGGAGCGGGAGACAGCGCCGCGGCGAGGCAGAGGGCGGCGAACAGGCGCCGCGCGGCGCTACAGGCTGACCACCTCATAGCTGTAGCCTCCTCTCCAGGCGTGGAATACGAGGAATGTGCGCCGCTCCGCGCTGGGACATGTGTAATAGATAAGGCCGTCGCCGTAGCGGTCGTCGGCGCCGAAGTGATGGGTGTGGCCGTTGAGGCAGAAGAGCAGGCCGGGCAGTTTGTGGATCTCGCTCTCAAAAAGCGTGGCGACGTTAGCGTCAAACTGTTCGGAGCCAGGCGGAGCGTGCATCGCCACGATGGTGCTCAGCGTGGTGTCCTCCGTCGCGGCCTCGGAGGCGATAAACCGGAAATCGGGCACATCGGCGTCGTCGCCATACTCGCGGCTGTTGGTGTTGAGGCACACGATGCGCACAGGGCCCGCCGTGAAGGCGAAGTCCGTGGGGCCGAACATCTTGCTGTAGATCTTGCCGCCCGTGCCGAGGCAGTCGTGATTGCCGATGATGCAGACCACAGGCTGCGAGAGCCGCAGCAGACGGTCGCGCATGAGCGTGAACTCCTTCGTCATGCCGAAGTCGGTAAGGTCGCCAAGGTGGAGGGTGAAATCGATGTCGGGGCGGTGGTTGATGCTGTCCGTGAGTTCGTCCGTCTCGTCGTAGTGGCGCTGTGTGTCGCTGATAACGGCGAACGTGACCGTATCGCGGCCCGCGAGGGCGGGCTCTATGCGCGCGATGGAGCGGGCGTTAACGTGTGTCTCGCCCTTGAGGCGCCCGTCATAGGGGTGATATTCCGTGCGGAGACAGGCGGCGGGGAGCAGTAGTGCGGCGAGGACTGCCGGGAGAGGGTGTCTCATCGGTCTCAGAGGGCGTCGTCCTTGCGCGTGATGCGGATGCCGATGTCGGAGATGCCCTGCAGGATCTCGCGCTGCATGATGTGGTGGATGACAAAGCGTCCCGTCTGCCCCTCATGAAGCGTGATGTCGGCGAAGTCGAAGTTGTACTGATATGTGTCCGTACCGCTACCCTCGCGTGTACCGTCGCTCCTGACGAAGGTGCACACGATGGTGTCGCTGTATGTGGTGTCGGGGTGGCTGAGGTCGGTCTCCATCACCAGCCAGAGCTTCTGGTAGGGATAGTCGGCCGTGGTGCGCACACCGAGGTGCATGGCGTAGAGGCCGCTCTCCCTCACGGTGTCGAGCCGGAAGGCGAGGCGGTCGCTCTGCTCCCATCCCTGCACTGGCGTGTTGCGGTAGGTGTGCATGATCGTGGTGCGCCGGCAGGACGAGGCCGTGATGAGCGCGCCGAGGAGCAGGGCGAGGATGGGGATGAGGCTATGTGGTCTTCTCTCCATTATTGCGTGCCGCGGGGGCTGCATTGTTGTGTGCCGCCGGTGCGGCGTTGTTGCGTGCCGGTGCGCCGTTGTTGCGGGCAGGTGCGGCGTTATTGTGGGCCGGTGCGGCATTGTTGCGGGCGGGTGCTGCGTTATTGCGTGCCGGTGCTGCATTGTTGCGTGCCGGCGCTGCGTTGTTGCGGGCTGCGGGCGCAGCGTTTTTCCTCTCGCCGCGGTCCTGTCGGTCACCACGCTCCTGCTTATCGCCCTGACCCTGCCTGTTGCCGCCGCGACCTGCGGGGCCGCGGTCACGACCGCCACGATTCTTGTTGTTGCGCTTCTTCTTGCGCTTGGCCTTGTCAAAGCGGGTCAGACTATCCTGCTCGGCCAGATCGGTAAGGACGGGCGCGGCGCTGGTCTTATCCTCGTCGAGGCGGTCGGGCTTCTCGCCGCGCTTGTTCATGGCGATGATCTCAAAGGCGCGCGAGGCGGGTATCGTCACGAGGTTGGCCGCGGTGGCGCGGTCGGTGGTGTAGGTCACAAGGCCCGCCAGAGGGTCGCTCTTGAAGAGCGAGAAACTGCCGCTGATGGTCTCCAGCACGACGTCGCGCCCCGGCATCTTCTTGAGCGCCTCGACGTAGGTGTTCACCTCATAGTTGAGGCAGCACTTGAGCTTGGCGCACTGTCCGGCGAGCTTCTGCGGATTGAGCGAGATGTTCTGCAGGCGCGCCACACCGGTCGAGACGGAGTCGAACGAGGTCTTCCACGTGGCGCAGCAGAGCTCGCGGCCGCAGGGCCCCGTGCCGCCGATGCGGCCGGCCTCCTGGCGCGCGCCGATCTGCTTCATCTCGATGCGCACATGAAACTCCTCCGCCAGCACCTTGATGAGCTGACGAAAGTCCACCCTCTGATCGGCGATGTAATAGAAGATGGCCTTGTTGCCGTCCCCCTGATATTCCACGTCGCCTATCTTCATCTGCAGGCCGAGACTCTTGGCTATCTGGCGCGACTTGATCATCGTCTCGTGCTCGCGCGCCTTGGCCTCGTGATACTTCTCCATGTCCACATCCCTCACCTTGCGGTATACTCTCTTGGGCTCCTCGCCCGCCCTCAGGTTTGCCTTCTTCATCTGCAGCGCTGCCAGCCGTCCGGTGAGCGTCACGGTGCCGATGTCGTGGCCCGGCGAGGCTTCCACAGCCACCATGTCGCCCTTGACGAGCGTCAGATTGTTGCTGTTGACATAGAATCCCTTGCGCGTGTTCTTGAACTGCACCTCCACTATCTGCGTCGTCTCGTTGTTGCCCGGGACGTCGGCCAGATAGTCGTACTCGTTGAGCGGCGCATTCTGCGGGCCCACCGAACGGGGGCAAAGCCCGCGCAGATGGCCGCACGGCAGGTAATTCTCGTATGTTGTCTTATCTTCTTTGACTTCTGTCATTGTGTATTATCTGTGTATAAGGATTATCATTTTCATTGAAAAATCGAAGAACGCTATCTCCGCGTTGGCGTTCTGCGCTATGTCGTCGCCCAGGCGCTGCATCGAGCGGGCTATGGGGATTACGTTGCGCTCGTTGATGAAGCGCGCGAAGCGTGTGGCGAACTTTTCCTCCTTCTGGCTCATGTACGTGAGCGAGGGGATGCGGAAGTTGTATACAAAGTTCTCCCTCACGAGCCTCAGGCAGTAGGTGATGAAGTTGCGCAGCTTCTCCCGGCCCCAGCCTCTCATCACCCTGCTTTGTTCCATCATGCCGCGTATGTCGCGCGCCCATGCCTGACGCATCAGGAGGACAAACTGGTCGAAGAACTGCTGCTCGTCGTCGTTGCTCTGCAGGATGGCGAGCGCTTCCGTGTAGCTGCCCCTCACCTCGTGGCTCAGGCGCGCGGCGGTGTCCGCGTCGAGGCCGTGGCGGCTGATGAGCGCCTCGCGCATGTCGCCCTCGGCTATCGGCGGCACGGCGAAGCGCTGTGTGCGGCTGATGACCGTGGGCAGCAACATCTCCGGCGCCTCGCTCACCAGCAGGAACACCGTCCCTTCGGGCGGCTCCTCGAGCAGTTTGAGCATCTTGTTGGCCGTCACCTCGTTCATCCTCTCCGGCAGCCAGATGATGACCACCTTGCGGCCGCCCTCGGTGGAGTGGAGGTGCAGCGCGTCCTGTATGGCGTCGCTCTCCTGGGCGTAGATGACGGCCTGCTCCCTCTCGGCGCCCATCTCGGCGAGCCAGGTGTCGAGGTTGAAATAGGGCGTGCGCGTCACCATGTCCTCCCACTTGCGGTAGAGGCTCTTGCAGGTCTGCTTGCGGATGGTGGGGAAGATGAAGTGCAGGTCGGGATGCTCCAGACGGCTGGTCTTGACGCAGCCCGGGCATGTGCCGCAGCTGTCGCCGTCGGTGGGGTGCTCGCACAGCAGATAGGACGCGAAACTGAGCGCGAGGGCAAACTTGCCCGCGCCCTCCGGCCCCGTGAGCAGCAGCGCATGAGGCAGTCTGTCGGCTTCTACCTGCCGCATCAGCCGCCCCACGGCCTCCCGCTGTCCTATCAGTTCGCTGTATCTCATCCGCTCCTTAGTAGATGGCCTCGGCTATGCGCCTCACGCTTGGGGCGGCGTACATCGTGTAGAAATGGATGCTCGGCACACCGTGGGCTATGAGCTCCTTGCACTGATTGATGCCCCATTCCACACCGAACTCCTCCGCGTCCTTGTCCGTCTTGCAGGCCTTGGCGCCCTTGACAAAGTCCTCGGGCAGGTCGCAGTGGAATGTCTCGGGCAGGAGGTTGAGCTGGGAGAGACGTGTGAAGGGCTTGATGCCCGGCACGATGGGCACAGTGATGCCCGCCTTGCGCGCCGCGTCGACAAAGGCGAAATATTTCGTATTGTCAAAGAACATCTGCGTCACGCCGTAGCCGGCGCCGAGGCGCACCTTCTCCGCGAAATAGTGCATGTCCGTCTGCATGTTGGGCGCCTCGCTGTGCTTCTCGGGATAGCAGGCCACACCCCATGAGAAGGGCTCGCTGATGAACTCGATCTCGTCGCCGTTGATGAAATGGCCGCCGTTGTACCGGAGCACCTGCTCCTCCAGGTCGGTCGTGTGGGCGTTGCCGCCTTCGGTGGGGCGGTAGTGCTTGTCCTTCTGCATCTTGTCGCCGCGCAGCAGCAGCAGATTGTTGATGCCGAGGAACTGGAGGTCGATGAGCACATACTCCGTCTCCTCCCTCGTGAATCCGCTGCACAGGATGTGCGGCACGACGGGGATGCCATACTTGTGCTGGATGGCGGCGGCCACTGCCACCGTCCCCGGACGCCGCCTCAGACGCTCGGGGCGCACCATCCCCGGTTCCGCGTCGCGATATTCGATGTCGCTGTGGTGAGTGGTGATGTTGATATACTTGGGGCCGAACTCCATGAGCTGGTCGATGGTCTTGTATATAGTGTTGAGCCCCTTGCCTTTGAGCGGCGGCAATACCTCGAACGAGAACGCCGTCTGCTGGCTCTCCTCAAGCATCTTTCCGATGTTCATAATCTCTATATATTATATATGCGTATACATGCGGGCCCTGCGGCGTCCATATACAAGCGCTCATGCGCACACGACTGACAGCCGTATTTCATGCCCAATTTAACTCTACAAAATTACTAATTTTATCGTTATCCCGTCCCCGCCCCGCTCATAATTTCTGCCGCCGCCCATTGCGCCGCCTCTCCGCCCCTCCGCCGCGGAGGACGCATATATATAATGAGTGCGCGCCGCAGAAATCCGCTTGTGCAGATCAATGTGCTCTCTTACGAAAGTTCTCAGCCTCCTGTTCCGCTATTATAATTTCGCCGTCTGGATAACGTACGCATTTCCCTGCTTTTCGAAAAGGTCATTCCTGGCATTCAAAAAACCGTCCCGCATTTTGGGATACTCACATAGGACGTGAGGAAAACTACATTTGAGATGTTTCTCCTCGTCTCAAATGTAGTTTTGG
>OMUV01000068.1 GCA_900314335.1 uncultured Prevotellaceae bacterium
ACTCGCCATGTATAATTAATGGTGTGCAAGGCTTCATGCTCCTATTTCATGTATAGGGGATCTGAGTAGTTACCCCATATTTTCTGGTATTAGTCTGCTGCAAATATAGTAAATGCGGCAATAGGCGCAGACAGAAAATCGCAAAATTTTACGCTTTGAGATAAAAGCAGTTGATTTTTGTCATAATCCCCGCCCTGTAAAGAGGTTTCTTTCTGATTAATGCAATCGCTCTCAAGGTTACGTCCACCACGCATTAACAATATGCACGTGGGGACGAGTTGCGTTCACCTCAAAAGCAGGCAAAAATCCGCCTTTGCAAGTGTATGAAAATCAGTGCCCCCAGAAGGCCGAAATTACATTTGAGACGTTTTCAACTACCTCAAATGTAGTTTTCCTCAGGTTCTATGTGAGAATCCGCGCATGCGGAAGAGTTTTTTGAAGAGTGGGGAATGCCTTTCCCAATACACGGAAAAAGCGTCATTGTTTCGCATGGCGAAGTTAATTGGGAGTGCGGGAAGCACGATTAGGTTTGGAGGCGAAGTTAGCGGCACACTTCAATTTTGAAAAGCATTCATTCCCGAAAAGGCTGCGACTAATGAGCCAAAAAAAATTAGTGCAGAAGTAATTCGTAAAAACTTCTGCGCTAATTTCAATATTGATATAACCCAGCTCTCTTAGAATGCGGCGTTGCCCGGCGTTCTCGGGAAGGGAATGACGTCACGTATGTTCTGCATACCCGTAACAAAGAGGATGAGTCGCTCGAAGCCGAGGCCGAAGCCGGCGTGCGGACAGCTGCCAAAACGACGTGTGTCAAGATACCATTCGTAGCTACTCTCTTTCATGCCGCGCGCATGTATCTCATCCACGAGTTTGCCATAGTCCTCCTCGCGTACTGAACCGCCGATGATTTCGCCGATACGCGGGAACAGAACATCCGTGCCCTGCATGGTCTTGCCATCGGCGTTTTTCTTCATGTAGAAAGCCTTGATCTCCTTCGGATAGTCGGTCATGATCACGGGGCGACCGAAGTGCTCCTCTACCAGATAGCGCTCATGCTCGGAACTTAAATCCATGCCCCAACCCGTGAGAGGGAACTCGAATTTCTTTCCATTCTTGACAGCTTCCTCCAGTATCTTTATACCCTCGGTGTAGGGCAGGCGGACAAAATCGTTGCTGATGACGCTCTGAAGTGTCTCAATCAGAGTGTGGTCTATCATCTTGTTGAGGAACTCGAGGTCGTCCTTGCAGTTGTCCAAGGCCCACTTCACACAGTATTTGATGAAATCCTCCTCGAGGTCCATGAGCTCGGTCTTGTCCATGAATGCTATTTCCGGTTCTATCATCCAGAACTCGGCCAGATGGCGCGGCGTGTTCGAGTTCTCGGCTCTGAACGTCGGACCGAAAGTATAGATGGCGCCAAGGGCAGTAGCACCGAGCTCGCCCTCCAGCTGACCGGAAACAGTGAGGTTGGTAGGCGTGGCGAAGAAATCGTCGGAATAATCAACGCTGCCGTCGGGGGTCTTCTTGATGTTTTTCAGGTCAAGCGTTGTTACCTGAAACATCTGCCCTGCTCCTTCTGCGTCGCTGGCGGTGATGAGAGGCGTATTGAAGTAATAGAAGCCGTGCTCATGGAAGTATTTGTGGATTGCGATGGCCATGTTGTGGCGAATGCGGAACACTGCGCCGAAGGTGTTGGTGCGCAGGCGCATGTGGGCGTATTTGCGCATGTACTCGAACGACTGCCCCTTCTTCTGCATGGGATAATCGTCGCCGCAGAGTCCGAGGATGTCTATCTGCTCGGCTTGTACCTCCACGTTCTGCCCGGCTCCGGGACTCTTCACCAAAGTACCCTTGACGCTGATGCAGGCGCCCGTGGTGATCTTCTTGATGAGTTCGTCGCTGAACTTGTCAAGGTCGGCCACTATCTGGATATTCTTTATTGTCGAACCGTCGTTGAGCGCGATGAAGCTGACTGATTTGCTTCCGCGTCTGGTTCTCACCCATCCCTTTACGGTGACGGGCACATCATACTTGTCTGCTTTCAGCAGGTCTACTATTCTTATTCTTGACTTATACATAATTATCTTCTATTGATTATTCAAATTCGCCCATCTTCAGATAGTTCACTTCCTCCTGCGTGAGGTAGCGCCACTGCCCGCGGGCCAGATTCTTCTTGGTAAGTCCGGCGAAATATACCCTGTCCAGCTTCGTGACGTGATAGCCGAGGCTCTCGAAGATGCGGCGCACGATCCTGTTCCTGCCGCTGTGTATCTCGATGCCTATCTGCTTCTTGTCCGTAGCCGAAGT
Source organism: uncultured Prevotellaceae bacterium (assembly GCA_900314335.1). Classification (GTDB taxonomy): domain Bacteria; phylum Bacteroidota; class Bacteroidia; order Bacteroidales; family Bacteroidaceae; genus UBA6398. Next base: position 2,308 of record OMUV01000068.1, read on the forward strand.
GTACTCTATGGCATCGGCGTGAACCTCGCCGTCATCGAGCCGGATGCCGTCGGCTATCTTCTGCATATCGGCAGCTGTAACGTTGTGGTCCAGATATACGTGATAGATTTTCTTCTTCTTGTATTTGGGGTGAGTCAGCTTGGAGGCCAGTTCGCCATCGTTGGTGAGCAGCAGCACACCGGTCGTGTTGCGGTCAAGCCTGCCCACAGGATAGATGCGCTCGCGGCATGCCCCGCGTACCAGATCCATTACCGTCTTACGGTTCTGCGGATCGTCGCTTGTCGTGACATAGTCCTTGGGCTTGTTAAGCAGTACATATACCTTCTTCTCCAGTGTGACCGGCTCGTTATTAAACCGGACGACATCGCTGCGCTTAATCTTGGTGCCGAGCTCCGTGACGATATTTCCGTTGACCGTAATCAGTCCGGCCTGGATATATTCGTCTGCGTCGCGACGGGAACAAACTCCTGCGTTGGAGAGGAATTTGTTGAGCCTTACCAATGCATCGGGATCGAAATTATCCTCAGAATACTCGATGCGTTTATGGAAAGCAGGATTCGCAGTGTAATTGCCATGTTCTACTCTGCCGTGAGGCAAGCGCGGGCGCTTCTGATTGTCATAAAAACGCTTGTTGCCATTATCGCTCCTGACATATCCGCCGGCGGCGTTATTGGAATAGCGGTTATACTGCTGATCGGCATCGCCATGGCCGGCATAGCCTCTGTTATTATTGCGCGGAGCATAGCCATATGACGAACCGCTTCTCTTATGGTAGTCGGGATTGTAGCCGCCTTCTCCCTGAGGGCGGGAATATGCCGGGCGATATGAGCCGGAACGCCTGTAGCCGCCATTCTCAGCATTGTCATTATCGCGATGATAAGGCTTGTTGCTCTGGTAATTCCTGTCACCGCGTCCATAGCGGTTGTTGCTTTGATACGGACGATTGTAAGGCCTGTCAGTGTTGCCGCGGCGGGAATTATAGCCCCCGTTGTCAAAGGCGTTAGTGTTATCGTAGAGGTTTACTTTCTGGTAGCGCACACCATTCTCGCCTGCGTTGCCTGATGCAGACTTGTTCTCGTTTTCTTTTCTGTAATTCTCTTCGTTGTCCATCACGGATTTGTTAGTTTGTTCCGAATTCTCTTCGGAATGGTGAATATAAATGTTCTATTTCCCTATTTAGGCTAGGGTTTATTAAATGCCTGTATAATTCTGAGGGGTTAAAGCTTTCAGCTCTGCCTTTACGGCATCGCGGACATTAAGCCCGTCAATAAATGCTTCTATCTCTTCCTTTCCGACATGCTTGTTTGTACGGGTCAGCTGCTTGAGCGTCTCGTAAGGATGCGGGAACTTCTCGCGGCGCAGCACGGTCTGAATAGCCTCTGCCAGCACCTCCCAGTTGTTCTCGAGGTCGGCGTTAATGCGCTCCTTGTCGATTAGCAGTTTGCCGAGGCCCTTAAGCGTACTTTTTATAGCAATGACGCTGTGCGCCAATGGTACGCCAAGATTTCTGATGACTGTGCTGTCGGTCAGGTCTCTCTGCATTCTGGACACGGGAAGCTTCATGGAGAGATGGGCATATATGGCATTGGCCATACCAAGGTTTCCCTCCGAATTCTCGTAATCTATAGGATTTACTTTATGCGGCATAGCCGATGAGCCCACTTCGCCCTCTTTGATCTTCTGCTTGAAATAGCCCATGGAAATGTATGTCCAAAAGTCCCTGTCAAGGTCAATAATGATAGTGTTGATGCGGCGCAGATTGTCCAGCAGCGCGGCCAGATTATCATAGTTGGAGATCTGTGTGGTATATTGTTCTCTCTCTATGCCGAGACGGGTTGAGAGGAACTCATTTGCCTCGCTCTTCCAGTCTATCTCGGGATAGGCTACATGATGAGCATTAAAGTTACCCGTTGCGCCGCCGAATTTACCGGATATCTTTACGGTTTTGAGCTGCATCATCTGCTCCTCTATGCGGTATGAGAATACGCGGATCTCTTTGCCCAGACGTGTAGGCGAAGCCGGCTGTCCGTGTGTGTGAGCCAGCATCGGCACGTCCTTCCATTCCGCAGCGTATGCGTTGAGAGCATCGACGAGGTTCTGCAACTCCGGCATGAATACGTTGTTTACGGCATCGCGTATCATCATGGGGAATGCCGTGTTATTGATGTCCTGAGATGTGAGGCCGAAGTGGATAAACTCCTTGTACTCGTCCAGACCGCCGATTTCATCAAACTTCCGCTTGATGAAATATTCTACCGCCTTGACATCGTGGTTTGTGGTTTTCTCGATCTCTTTTACTTCGCGCGCATCATCTTCGCTGAACGACTGATAGATAGATCTCAGCTTCGCAAACAAGTTCTTGTCGAAAGATGCCAGCTGCGGCAAAGGAATCTCGCAAAGGAATATGAAGTATTCTATTTCTACCTTTACGCGATACTGGATAAGTGCATACTCTGAGAAATACTGGGAAAAAGCTTCGGTAGCTTTGTGATAGCGCCCGTCGATCGGACTAACGGCAGTCAAGGTATCGAAATTCATCGTCATAAATTTTCGCTGCAAAAATACTCGTTTTTTGTGATACAAACAAAGTTGCGCGCCGGGAATAGCGTGTAATACTCATTATTATACATCTTTTATCATGAATTAGGCGAAAGAGAATCGCAATGCTTTGAGTTATTATGATTTCAAGCGTTTCGGCAGACGGGAATCAGTGGCATTGTTCTCTCATAGCGCATCTTTGCAGACATGCCATTAATAATCCGCGCCTGTTCTGAGCCGCAGGCACTAAAAAAGGCCGTCACCCGCAATGGGCAACAGCCTCTATCTATTCACGATATGATATCAATCACGCCTTGTTGCTGAACGTCAGATTTCCGTCGTTTCCGACATCCACCTTAATAGGCTTTGTGCGGTCTACATCTCCGCTTATGAGCTTCTTGCTAAGTTCGTTAAGCAGCATTCTCTGCAGGGCTCTCTTTATAGGCCGAGCGCCGAATTCCGGGTCGTAGCCCACGTCAGCTATTCGGTTGACAGCATTGTCGCTGACCTCGAGCGTCACATCCTGAGCTGTCAGGAGTTTCTGTATGCCGGCAATCTGAAGCCTGACTATCTGGCTTATTTGCTCCTTGTTGAGAGGACGGAACATTATTATCTCGTCTACGCGATTGAGGAACTCGGGGCGGATGGTCTTCTTGAGCATCTCCATGACGTGGTTCTTGGTGTCCTCGACGGTTCTCTCGTACACTTCCCCGCTCGTGCTGCCGAGAGCCTCGAAGCGGCTCTGTATGTATTGACTGCCGAGGTTGGAGGTCATTATTATAATGGTGTTCTTGAAGTTTACCGTGCGGCCCTTGTTGTCCGTAAGCCTGCCGTCGTCCAGCACCTGAAGCAGGATGTTGAACACGTCCGGATGAGCTTTCTCTATCTCATCGAAGAGCACGACGGAATAAGGTTTGCGCCTTACAGCCTCTGTCAGCTGGCCGCCCTCTTCGTAGCCCACGTATCCGGGAGGCGCTCCGACAAGACGAGAGACACTGAACTTTTCCTGATACTCGCTCATGTCGATACGCGTCATCATGTTCTCGTCGTTGAACAGGTATTCGGCCAGAGCCTTGGCGAGCTCCGTCTTGCCGACACCCGTAGTGCCGAGGAAAATGAATGAACCTATCGGGCGCTTGGGGTCCTGTAGTCCGGCCCTCGAACGACGCACAGCGTCTGCAATTGCCGTGATAGCCTCGTCCTGACCTACAACACGCTTGTGAAGCTCGTCCTCGAGATGGAGCAACTTCTCCTTCTCGCTCTGCATCATGCGGGTTACCGGCACTCCGGTCCACTTGCTCACCACATCGGCGATGTCGTCCGGCGTTACCTCCTCCTTGATTATAGCGGCTCCGCCCTGACGTGACTTCAGATCATCATGCAGCTTGGCGTTCTCGCTCTCCAGGGATTTGATCTTGCCGTAGCGAATCTCTGCGACGCGGCCGTAATCACCGTCGCGTTCGGCCTTGTCTGCCTCATATTTGAGCGTCTCGATTTCAGATTTGTTCTTCTGAATCTTGGCGAGCACTTCCTTTTCGGCGTTCCACTTCGACTTGTAGTCGCTCACCTTCTCCCTTATCTCGGCGATCTCCTTATTAAGCTGAGCCAGTTTGGCAGTGTCGTTTTCGCGCTTAATGGCCTCGCGCTCTATCTCAAGCTGCTTCTCCTTTCTCATCATCTCGTCCAGTTCCTCGGGCATTGAGTCGCGCTCTATACGGAGCTTTGCTGCGGCTTCGTCCATCAGGTCGATGGCTTTGTCCGGCAGATAGCGATCAGAGATGTAACGGTCAGAGAGCTTCACGGCAGCTATCACTGCGTCATCCTGAATGCGTACATGATGGTGGTTTTCGTATTTCTCCTTTATGCCGCGCAGGATGGAAATGGCGTCTTCCACGCTCGGCTCATCGACCATGACCGTCTGGAACCTGCGCTCCAAGGCCTTGTCCTTCTCGAAGTACTTCTGATATTCGTCAAGGGTGGTCGCACCGATGCTCCTCAGATCGCCGCGTGCAAGGGCCGGTTTCAGAATGTTGGCCGCATCCATTGCGCCCTCGCTCTTTCCGGCTCCGACCAAGGTGTGTATCTCATCGATGAAAAGAATGATCTTACCATCCGACTTAGTGACCTCGTTGACGACAGACTTGAGTCGTTCCTCAAACTCGCCCTTGTATTTAGCACCGGCTATGAGCGCACCCATATCCAATGACCAGACCTCCTTGTCCTTGAGGTTTTCCGGAACATCGCCGCGCATGATTCTCTCGGCCAGCCCCTCTACAATGGCAGTCTTACCCGTACCAGGCTCGCCGATCAGGATAGGATTGTTCTTGGTGCGCCGTGACAGGATTTGCAGCACACGGCGTATTTCCTCGTCCCTGCCTATCACGGGGTCAAGCTTGCCCTGCCTGGCGCTCTCTACCAGATTGCGCGCATATTTGGAAAGGGCCTGATACGTGTCCTCGCTTGACTGAGACTTCACGCTGCGCCCTCCGCGGAGCTCCTTCACGGCCTCTGTAAAGCCGTTCTCCGAGACGCCCGCCTCTTTGAGTATTTGCGAAGCCCGTCCTCCTGCCAGAAGAATGGCATAGAGAATGGTCTCGATGCTCACATAGTCGTCTCCGTTTTTCTGTGCGGTGCTCTCGGCCTTTAACAGAACGTCATTAGCCTCGGTACTCAGATAAGGCTCGCCACCAGTTACCCGCGGCAGGTGAGATATTTCGGTCTCTACACTGCTACGCACTGCGTCGGTGGTAGTGCCTAATTTACCGAAGATAAAGTTTACGATGTTTTCTCCGGAGTGCAACACTCCGTAAAGCAGATGCACCGGCTCAATGGCCTGCTGTCCGTGCGACCGTGCGCAGTCGATAGCGCTCTGAACAGCCTCCTGAGCTTTGATTGTAAATTTGTCGATATTCATAGCTTTAATATTATATTTTCGTTGATGTTCATCTCTGTAATCTCAAAACTCTTGCCAGTGCATATTAACTGACATAATTTCAGTTTCCCGCTCAGAAATATAGCCGTCCCGTAAGCGCGAAGATGCAATAGACATCTCTGAGACGCCGGCCTAAATGCAAATAAGCATGCGTCATGTTTTCCATATCTCATTTAAGGTAAATGCCGTTGTGGAATACTGTTCGAATGACGGCAGAATGGTATTCGACAGATGAGCCCAAGGCAGAATAGAATGATATATAACTGCTTTCAGAAGGCAGAATACAAGACTTACTAACTATCTGAAAAGCAGCGCTCCGCAGGAGCGTAAATTCTACTGCGAGATAAAATTTTTTATCTACGAGATAACGAGTCGTCTACTACGAGATAAATTTTTTTATCTCGTAGTAGAATTTTGTATTCTCCCACGAGAATTTTTCCTGCTCTGATGAGAACTTTTTCTGGTCGCATGAGAAATTATTTTCGTCCGCATGAGAATTATTTTTCATCCGCATGAGAATTATTTTTCATCCGCATGGGAATTCGGTCTTGTCCCGCCGGCCTGTAAGTCCGTTCGCAACATACGATAAGTCTGTTCGCATCGGACTTAAAGCAATATTGCCATTACGCATAGAGAGCGGGACGAAGCCAGGGCGACACACTATGACTAACCGGCTTTCTATTCAGCCGGATTATCGCAAGCTTCGCATACGCCCATTTTGACAAGCTGCTCAACAAGACGGGTGACATCAGCAACGGCTGTGTCTAGGTCTACATCATACTCTTTCTCTAAAACCGTTGCCATCTCGCTAATTGTAAATCTGGTGCTTTTCGACATTACCTGCCATAGGAAAGCAGCGCTTTCATTCAGAGTTACCACACGCGTGAAGTCGATATTCTTCATGCTTGCCGGCACCAGAATACTTTGTCCCGCCAGTGTTCTCAGTTCATAGTCATTGCTGTTGAGCCTAAGGGCGCTTTGCTTGTCTATATTTTCCATAATGTATTATTTATCGTTGAGGTTATGTCCCGCATCATTTGCCTTGACATTCTCTTTGGCAGAACCCAGAGAAGGGAACATGGGGCACACGACATGATGCCAGAGTGCGAGCAAGACACGTCTCGGTAAATGGCCGGTACGCATCCACGCCCGTGAATATATCCGCCATAAGCGAGAGCCGGCCAGTTCGTGAAACTGTCTCCCTCTGCCGCGCCTGTAGGCTGTGACAAATGCAAGAACATCATCAAAGTAAGCCTTCTCCGTGCCGAACACATTACCATCTCCGCGCATTATTATCATACCGTCATGGATAGCCACAATGCGATGGGCGACATATTTGCCGTCGGGCTGAATCCGTGCAAGTACAAAGCTGCCGACTGCTCCCCTCTTCTTTTTCCAGGTCCAGACGCCTCCGTCTGTTTCTGCTTCGTCCCAGAATCCGGAAGGAATAGGCGAAAGTCTTATCTCATCCTTGTGACTCCGGAAGAAAGGCTCCATGCTGCGCCCCACCACCTTGATCGTTACGTCGTGACCCTCGTCAAGCAGGCCTTTCACTCCCTGAAAAAAGATTTCATTGTCCATGCTGGCCAGACTGCTCATCTTTCGGTTTTATTGGCTACAACGCTCGCACGGCAAAGATTGGCCGCGGCGTCGTCAGGAAGGCATTCCAATCGGTAAACAGGGACTGCGCAACTGTCTACTATTTTGAGGATGGAACTAAGAATTAAATCGTAGACCGGGCGATATATAATGAGTGTGCTGATGGAGGTGAACAGAGAAACGAACGCGTTGATGTTATCTTCTCTCTCTATTTTATTGTACGGAGCCTGCTGAAGTTCAACGAATGCGCCGGCCGTAGCTTTCTTTTGTTTATAGCACGGGGTCTTTCCGCTCCACGGCGAGCCGTAGACTATGACGTCCTTGCCATCTATCCGCAGCACGGGATTATCGTCATTCAGCAGTTCGCACCCGGCAAAGCAGCGAAGCCACGACTGCGAATGGGTGCTCTTGCCGGTGCCGCTCTTGCCGAGAAACAGGTACGCCCTGCCATCGTAGATTACCGTGGAGGAATGTATCAGCATGATGCCCATTCCTGCCGTAATAAAGCTGAAGGCAATCATAAACGCCGACCTCAACTGCGCCACAATGTCATTGATATTCTTATTTCCCGCTGGCCGTCCCGCTTTATCAGAAAGGGCGACCTTAGTCTCCGGCATATAAAAAATATCCACCTCTGCCCTTGCGGGAGTCTCGTTGAGGAAAAGTCTTACATTGTAGTTACTCCTGTTTTCGTATTTCTCTTCAGCCCTGATCACCAGGCAGTCGTCTTCCTTATCTTCGTAGAAATAATAAAAGGCATCGGGGCTGTCAAACTTCTCAATGTGCCGAACTTCGTTATCGGCCGGCATTTCTTCGAATGGAGAATACCTGACCACAAACGCCGCATCCGGCACAGCGCCTTCCGGCTGGCGGAAAACAAAAGGCTGAAAAGACGGCGCTATCCTCTGGCAGGATAAAGGGAAACCGATATACTCTGCCGTTACTCCAATATCGGCTATCTTATAAGTCTGCCCTTCCTTCCTGATATTACCAGTTCCCTCAGTCCGGAGTCCGTTACTCATCGTCATCGTCTTGGACCGCAGAATGTTTATCTGGCAATGATTCTCCTATTGTTACGGATAATACAGGCGCGAACTGAAACTCGGAGGGCTCTATCTGCTTCACAAGCATACCTTCGTCCAGATAGCGCTTCCTGACCCTCATCTGGTTTTTGACAGCTTTGCGCTCGTCCTTGAAAAAGTATATAATAGGCAGTCTGGTCTTATCGCCCTCTGTTTTGAAAAAATAAAGCGACAGCTGATTGGCAAAGTCCGGGCGGTCGAGCAGGAAGCCGGTGTGCTTCTGCAGATGGGCGCTGTCTATCTGCTGGATAGTGGTAAGGTAGACTGTAGAATCCCGCATGGAGTCGCCTACGCCAAATACGTATACTTTATTAGTGGTAAAGGTCTGTGACCGCGCTGCGCCGAGACATATCAGCGACAATATTAAAGTGAGAGAAACTCTACGCAAGGTAATCATCTTATCATTATATATGTGCCTGCAAAGATAAGACATTTTTCTCAACAAAAGCTCCGGAGACAGCGGCAACATAAGTATCACGGATACATAAAAAGGCGGCAGATGAAAGAATCACCTGTCGCCTTTCAGATATTGGCTGATAGTAGTGCGCTTATTCTTTATGCGCGCTCACGTCTTTATTTCTTATTGTCCTTCTTGTCTGAGGAGAGGTCCACCGTGAAGCTCTTCTTGATGCCGCTCTTGGTGATGGCGCGTATCCAAAGGGTTCTGTCGCTTGACATATTGGCGGCACGCACTGCGTCGTCGAAGTCTTTGCGCTCGCGCATCGGCGTATCGTTGACGCGGAGGATAATGATGCCCTTCGTAATGCCGGCTTTCTCCATTGCGCCGTTGCGGATAGCAGTCACTTCCAGTCCGTAGGGCAAGTTGAGCTGAGTCTTAAGCGTATTTGTCAGCGGTGTGAGACTTACGCCCATATCATCGATGTCCACCTCACGTATTACAGTGGTTGTGCCCTGAGCATTGCGCAATGTCAGGCTCTTGGTGTAGGACTTTTTGTCTCTCATATAAGTGATGGAGACTTTGTCGCCCGGCTTACGCTTCGAGACTTCCTCCTGAAGCTCTGCCATCTTGTTGATGCGATGACCGTCAATGGCTGTGATCACATCGCCCTTCTGAATTCCGGCTTCCGATGCCGAGCTGCCGTCTTCTACCTCGGAGACATAAACGCCGTCTACTGTGCCAAGATCAGGATTGTTGCCCTTGTCCTTCTCCGAGTCGATATATGCCGACACGTCGCTGCCGCGAATACCGATTATGGCTCTCTGAACGGTGCCGAACTTCTTGAGGTCGTCCACTACCTTGTTCATAATAGAGGTAGGAATGGCAAATCCGTAGCCGGCATAAGAGCCTGTCTGGGAGATAATCATATCGTTGATACCTACGAGCTCGCCCTTGGTGTTTACCAGTGCGCCGCCCGAGTTACCAGGATTGATAGCCGCATCAGTCTGAATGAAGCTCTCAATGCCATTGGCGCCTACCGAACGGGCCTTAGCGCTGACAATACCTGCGGTAACGGTAGAAGTCAAATTGAACGGATTGCCTACGGCCAGCACCCACTCGCCCAGCTTCAGGTCATCGCTTGAGCCGATAGTGATAGCCGGCAGGTCCTTGGCCTCTATCTTGATCAGGGCAAGGTCGGTAGTTTTGTCAGTTCCGATAATCCTTGCTTTGAATTCGCGATTATCGTTGAGCTTCACATTTATCTCGTCTGTACCGCCTACCACATGATTATTGGTCACGATGTATCCGTCTGTCGAGATTATAACGCCCGAACCCGTAGCCTTCTGCTCCGGTGTACGATACTGGCGCTGTTGCTTCCCTCCGTTGCCGCGGCCGAAGATGTCGCCGAAGAAGTCCTCAAACGGATCATAATAATCCATGGTAGTAGTCTTGGAATTGGTAGTCACCTTAATATACACTACCGAGTTGACCGCTTTTTCAGCAGCATAGGTAAGGTCCGGAGTCGTAGTGGGAACTGCTGCCACCTGATTAGACATATTAATGCCCGCACCCCACGCTTGCGGTGCTACAGCTAACGCTGCTGAGAACAAAGCACAGCAGCCTACGAATCTTGTTACTTTCATCATCTTATAGTGTTTATATTATCATTATTCATTTAAACGTATGCCGTTCTTATTTACAAGGCAAATGTAATGCCGAAAATTTTACGACTGACAAATAATACGGAAAAAGTTGCAGGCCATTACTATCTTTTAACCACCACTCTGCGCGGCTTAACAGTGCGACAAATGTTTGTCTCCTTTTGTTTACCTATTTTATTCCTGCCAGGAGCCTGAGCTACATACGCATGAGCAGTAAAGGCCTCAATATACGACGCCGTGCTTACAGCCCCGCTCCGGAACAATAGAGTAGATGTGGGGATTTCTCCCCAGCACCTCTCATTGCACCGTACGTACGGGTCTCGTATACGGCGCTACATACATATAGGAGTACGCAAACTCTGATATAAAGCATAGGGGTCGACCAAGCCTGGTCGACTCTTGCTTTTATCAGTCCTGTCCACTTTGGGCATGGCAAGCACTTTGGGACTGAGCAGGTAGTTGAAGACGGACATGCCGCACTGGCGGTACCATCCCAATCTTGTCATTGCGGCTTGGTAGATGGAAGCATCAGCAAGATTACTCTTGGTGACTCTTTTCAATGCAAGCAGGTTCTTGTAGATGGTTCTACATTTCTTCCACTGCTTGACTATTACCACCCTTACCTTGTGACGCATCCAAGGCCCAAACTCTTCCTTAAGGTACGTGGCCATGCTGCCTATGCAGTAGTAGTTGACCCAGCCCCTTATGGTTTGGTTTAGCTTGGTGAATACCTTGTACAAAGGTTGCGCACTTGCTCTCTTACGCAAGAGAATGGCTTTAACCTTGTCCTCCAGCTTCTTCTTTGCCTTGTCCGCTGGCTTGCACTGCCAACCTTTTGTGCCCTTCCAAAACGTAAAGCCCAAGAAATTACTCTTGGTGGGCCTTACAACTTTGGTCTTGGTGGCACTGACTTTGAGACGCAACTTGCGCTCAAGCCAGCTGCTGACCGATGCCATGACTCTGTCCGCTGCCTTCTCACTCTTGACAAAGATGTCGAAGTCGTCCGCATAGCGGACAAACCTCAAGCCCCTGCTTTCGAGTTCCTTGTCCATTTTGTCGAGGTAGATATTGGAAAGGACCGGGGATATGCATCCGCCTTGGGGGACTCCCTCCGCAATGGCATGCACCAGTCCGTTCTCCATCACACCCGCCTTTAGGAACGAGCGGATTAAGTGGAGAGTAGCAGAGTCATTGACCTGCTCTCTTAGGATTGAAATTAACTTGTCGTGATTGACCGTGTCGAAGTACTTCTCTATGTCGAAGTCCACCACCCACTCATATCCCTCATTCAGATATCCAAGCAACTCCTCCATTGCCTTATGGCAACTGCGGTTGGGGCGGAAACCATAGCTGTGGTCGCTGAAAACCGGCTCGTACAACTTGCTCAGCACTTGCGCCGCCGCTTGCTGCACTACCCTGTCTACGACCGTAGGGATGCCCAGCGGCCTTTGCTTGCCGTTGGGCTTGGGGATGTAAACACGTCTTACGGGGGATGGCTTGTATCGCTTGCCCTTTACCGAGGACTTTATCTCCTCTATGTGGGCTGGCATATACGCGTCAAGCTCTTCCACCGACATCTTGTCAATGCCGGCTGCACCATGGTTGCGCCTGACAGACATCCAGGCTTCCCAGAAGTTTCTTTCTTCTACAATCTCGTCTATTAATTCCATTTGCTGCTTTTCGTTCTGCTTGTAAATGTGCACCGGAACGCCACGGCTACCTCCAAGCTGATGGGATTACGACTCCCACACTCTGCTCTTGCCTCGCTTACTGACTCCCAATGCATTGCTTACAGCGATTGCACTATATATACATTAACCCCTTCGGTGATGGTGGCACACCTACTATGGGCTCAGCTGACTCCCACCCATGAACTTTTTATCGTACGTGTCTACACGCTGGGTGGGCCTCTCGGGGTAAGGCACTAACCTCATGACGCCACAACCTCTTGGTTTACTGTTTTGGGAAGTACGTTTACCATTCGGGCTTCGACTTGTTGTGCAGTCTTACCCATTCCCATTTAGCCTTGTACCAAGTTTCTGTCCGTAGGCTCGGCTATCTCGCTACGTGACTTCTTTCATCCTTGTCATTACTGACAACGACTTGTCTTTCGCTTCGCTTGGCGGTAAATACCTGCGACTGGATTCGAACCAGTTAGGTTAGTGTCATGCCCGACACACACAAAAAAACACCTAAGTATCTTTTACTCAGGTGTTTCTTGCGTCAGTTATGACTTTCTGAAGTTGTTAGAGCTATGAAAGTAGCTATTATTTGAGATATGAGTCCCCGGCTACCGTTGTCCCCGGCTCAACCGAGCCGTGGGTGGCGTCTTCAACTCGCAGCACCAGACTGGCGAGACCGCCGACCTCCATCTCCCTTGCCGAGGGCCGCGAATGGATGCGCTTCATCATGGACAACTGCACCTTCGACCAACTCCTCTGGGAGCGCCCGGCCACACCACCTGGCTCCACGTCTCCTGCAAGCGCGATACGTCGAAGAACCGCCACATGGTCCGCTCAATCATGAAACGTGCATAAAATATCGTTATCTGCCTTCCGCTTGTAAAAGCAAGCCGAAGGCAGATTTCTTTTGTCCCCTCCTCATTATTTGTCTGTAAACGCTTTGCCGGTTAAGAGAAAAATAGTAACTTTGCAGAAACCGAGAGGCTCTGTCGTTACCAACGCGGGCTGCCCCTTGAAACAAAATACTATATCGAATATGAGAAAATTATCATTATTAATTCTACTATTGGCAAGCTGGGTTGGCTGTTTCGCCCAAATTCAGCCACTGAACTTCGATGAAAATGGGGGCTTTAGTCGTGTGATAGAAACTAATGCTAATGCTAAACAGATATTCCAATACTGTCGTGCATTTTTGTTTAATAACATCAAAAACTATAAAGAAGCTGTACTGATAGAAGACTCAAATGCAAATCGAATTAAAATAAATTATTGTTTTCGCTTTTTAGAGGATGCCCAACCTCTTGCTTCGCAAAAAGCATATATTGATGCTTATGAATTATCTAAACTAACAGTAGATTGTAAAGATAATAAGTTTCGAGTTATGGTCGAGGATCCCGTCTTCAATTATAAATTGTATGGAGCAAACATGCTCATAGATTCTCGTACTGATGCAGAATATTGGCTTATTAAAGGCTTGGTCTTAAGTCAAGAACATTTTCGAGAAACTCGTTCTGATGAATATCTCCGGATCATCCTTCATATGAAGGATTATATTGAACAACAAATAAAAAATGAAGATTGGTAAACTTAAAATAAATATCCAATGAAAAAGATTTTAGCTATTGTATTCATGATGATACTAAGCTTATCATCATATGCACAAAGATGGTCAAAAACAGACTATAAAGGAGATGAGTTGAAAGGCATAAAACCATATTCTTCTTATTGTTATGACATACCTAACATGGGAGGGTTCGTTGTATGGAATTGGGAAGATCCGAATTTTCGGTTATATGCTAACAAAGGCATGTTTAGAGAGAGCATATACAATATGGGATGGGGCAATTTCCGGGCAGATAAAGTATATGTTGGTATCTATCGAATAAGCACAAGAGAACTTATAGAGAAATATATTATATACATGAACGTCGAGGATAATTCTGGGTATGAAAGAATTTATATAAACTCTGGTAATGCCACTCGTGGCCAGCTTAAGAAAGTCAAAAGAATTCTTAAATACCTTTTGACAGAAGATATATGTGTACGTTTTGTTTGCGAGAGATATAATAGTACTGATTTTGATTTGATAGTACCTAACTATAGAGCTGAATAATCAATATTATTGCCTCTATAAGAATAGATAAGGTATAAACTTTTTCGATTTGTCAAGGCGATGTAAAAGTTGAACAATCACCTATTTCAACATTCAACACGATTGATGGTTATTTTTTTCTTCCGCCTGTAAAAACATGCCGAAGGCGGGGTTCTTCGCCTTCGGTCTGAATTTTCATTCTTACTTCATGTGCAATTCACGTCTAACATCATATAAGATATTTGGTATGATAAGCAAATCTATTCAATGTCGTATAATTTGAAGTTGATGGAATCCGTATATTCAAGATGCAGTGTACAAAAAGATACAGAGCCATCCCCAAAGTGTAAACTGATGGTGTATAGTGCTATACATCCTTGAGGAATATTAAATACACTCAGTATATCATCTTCATGACGTTCTTCTTTTTCGCATTCATCTTTTCCTTTCAATATGTCATTAAATTTGTTGAACATTTGATACAAATCTTGTATTTCATCGAATGACCCTAAAGACCTTTACACGATAGACTTTTTTTGAAGATTTTGGATAATAAACCGAGACATCACAGTATTCTCCTCCCACGAGACCTCTGAACATTCTCTCTCCAAGAGGGAGCTGAGCACTTTCTTCTTTATCAAGTTGTATGCCCTTTTCTCTTAATTTTGTCTGAAACTCCGTTATGGTCCCATCTATTGGTATATCCATGAAGGTCAGATGCTCGCTCTGTGCATGAAGGGCAAAGAAACAGAACAGACAAGAGATAAGCAAAATAAATCTTTTTGTCGTCATAGCTCTGGCTCTATAGAGAATGACTCTATCTATTTGTTGTTAAAGAACTTCTGGCCCTCGCCATATAATAGCGCATTTAGGTCATTATCGCCAACGATGCGATAAATGTGATGTCCCTTAGCTTCTTGTTGTTCAATGGCGATTATTTTTTTATAACCAACATTGTGAGTTCCGAGAATAATAGCATCTGTCTTCCCACTTATACCTTCAGTAACCTTAGCTCCCATAACTTCAAACGCTTTCTTGATATCATCGCGTTTAAACTTAAATAAGCCTGTAAGAACAACACGTTTCCCCTTCAATGGATTGTCCGGACGTATATCAATTTGCGAGAAGTCTATATTAGCTATGTTATTTTCTTTTATGTCGTCTCCTTTATCATAGATGTCAACCGCTTGTTCAATATTCTTTCCATCGGTCGAAGAAATGAAAGCAATAATATTTTCTTCACCTGATGAATTATTGGCATAATACTCCTCAAATTCGCCGAGATGGAGGGTGTGCTTAACTTGAGATTGTTTGCGTAATTCAGCTTCGTTTTTGGGAACATTGTTCCAGTCCGGCTGTTGACCTTTTGCATATGCGATTACAATCTCAGCACACTTCAAAGCATCGTACTCAGCATCATGGTGCTCATTTTCATCGAAAGGAACACCAAGTGCCATACAGCATTGCTGAAGACCATTGCCTGAGTTAGGTTTGCAGTCTGGACGCTGATAGAGATCACGACTGTCCAAGATTTCAAGCCAATCTTCATTATAGCCAATCTCTTCGAGATTTTTTCTCATAACACGTTGTTCGACACTTTTAGCATTGTGTGCCCACAATTGTCCCATTAAAAAATACGGTCGTATTTCATTTACCCATAAATCATCAAGAGTAGGAGCGTCAACGGTATCAGCCTCCGTCATGTGATGTTTTCGGGTATAATTTTCATCATAGTTGCTAAATGGTTGTATGTTCCAACAGCGGGAAGTCGTAATTTTAAGGTCTTGCACTACTGCCAAACCTATCTGACAGATTTCTTGTTCGCGATTAGCATACTCCACGTCAATAGCGACGAAGTTTTTTGATGGTTTCGGGGTAATGGAATTCATTAGCAGATGTTTTATAGGATGAAACGTAAACTTAAACAAAGTTAGACTTTTTTCTTTAACTTCACAACCTTATTAACGTTTTTAACCTAATTTCCTTTCTGTCCATTCCGACATTCTTTCTCGATATTATTTTGTTGGATGAGATAATAATAGTAACTTTGCAGAAACTGAGGGTCTCTGTCGTTACCAACGCGGGCTGCTCCTTGAAACAATTTATAATATTTTGCTGTACCAAAAACTGGCATC
>OMUV01000119.1 GCA_900314335.1 uncultured Prevotellaceae bacterium
CCATCAAGCAGGCGGAGACAGAAGTGGACAGCGATGAGCTGCGCAACTTCGAGGAAAAGATGTATGGCGATATTTGGGACAAGGAGCGCTACCTCAACTGGATGTACGAGAATCTGATGGCTATCAAGAGTGTCATGAGCGATACGGCAAGCATATATGTGCATCTCGACTATCACATCGGACACTACGTGAAGATTCTTTTGGATGAGATATTCGGAGAGAGCAACTTTATTAATGAAATCATCTGGCAGCGAGTTTACTCTCACAATGATGCTGAACGTTATGGACAGATCCATGACACTATTTTTTATTATTGCATGAATCATGATGATTACACATGGCATACCCAATACCTACCTTATGACGAGAAATATCTTAAGATGTATTCTATGGATGATGGGGATGGTAAAAAATATAAAGTAGAAAATACATTGGGTCCAGGTGGTAGGGGATCTACTTATGAATGGAACGGTGTTGTTCGCACTTGGAGATATTCAAAAGAAACGATGGAGGATTTGGATAAGAAAGGATTACTTTATTATACAAGTTCTGGATTTCCCAAGAAGAAAGTCTATCTAGATGAAATGCCAGGAAAACCGGTGCAGTCTATTTGGACAGACATAAATGTAATCGCAGGTCAGGCAAAGGAACTCGTCGACTACGCCACCCAAAAGCCAGAAGCCCTCTTGGAGCGTATCATCAAGGCCTCGAGCGACGAGGGCATGCTGGTAGCCGATTTCTTCGGTGGTAGTGGTGTAACGGCAGCCGTGGCCAGCAAACTTGGACGCAGGTTCATCCATAGCGATGTGGGGGTGAACAGCATTGAGACCACCCGCGATCGCTTGGTCAAGGCCAAGGCACAATTTGATGTGTTGGAAATCAAGGATGGCGTCTCGCTCTACCGTAACCCCGTGCAGACAATGGACAAGCTGAAAAAACTTATTCCCGGCCTCCACGATGACGACCAGCTGGATAAGGCTTGGGCGGGAAGCATCAACAGCTCCCGCAATGGCAGAATGCCCGTCTATGTGCCCAATCTGATGGACAGCAGCACACGACTGCTTGACACTGCGCAGATCAACCACATTATCCGCGAGGCCATGCCCGACTTGCCCGACGAAACGAAGAAAGTGATTGTCTTCTATATCGACATCGCTGACCGTGAGGAAATAAACCAATTCATCCATGAGCAGAACGATACGGGCATAGAGATTGAGCTGCGCGATTTGAAAAACGTGCTCGACAACGTGGTCGTGGAAGATTGCTGCGATTACAGTCTGGCTCACGTTCAGCCCGAAGGTCAGATATACCCAGTTTGGCAAGTCACCATCAACAGCTTCTGTAGCGACCGTGTGCTGAAGAAAATAGAAAGTTATAATCTCAAAGGTCAGATACAGTCAGCTAAAGGCTTTAAGGCATTCAAACCCATTTCCATCAGCGAGGAAGGTTTGGAGACTATCGAATGGCTAAGCCTCGACTGTACATCTGATGAGCCAAAGGCTCCCTGGCACAGTGATGCGGAGATCTTTGTTGACAGGCTTGGCTACGTTCGTCGGGATGGTGTTGATACGCAAGACTTCTGGGATGGCACAATCTGTAGTCAGAAAAAACCTTTGCGAATGAAGATTCGCAATATCTGTGGGGATGAGACCATATTCATGCTTTCAGTAACAAATAAAGGTTGAATTATATATAAATGGCAGAGGTAGTGTGCGGGGATAGTAGCGTGGCCTTTTTGCACAGTCGCTTATGTGAAAAGATGCAGACTCCGGCGCTGCTGTAATCCACGGCGGGCAGTAAGCAACATTACTATCCAACAGGATGATAATGCCAGGACATGAAGCTATTGGGTATTCTTCATGAGTAAGCTGCGTAGGGAAGCATTTGAAGTGGTTAGTGTCACTAACCAGTTGAAACTAACTGCTCCTGACGGCAAGCGAAGATTGACGGATGTGATGGATGCGGATGGCATCAAGCTTCTGGCCGGCCATATTCCCAACAGCAAGGCGTTGGACTTCCTCGACTGGCTGACCTACAGCGACAACACGATCGACGGGCAGAGCCGGAAGAAGGCATACACGCTCTTTGAGAGTAACCTGCTCGACACGATTCCCGAAGGAACGGTGCGCGGATTGCAGCAGATACACGCCTATCTCTTCGGCGGTCTCTACGACTTTGCCGGAAAAATCAGAAACAAGACAATCTCGAAGGGCGGGTTCACCTTCGGCCTGGCGCAGTATCTGCCGGACCAGTTGAAACTGGTGGAGCGAATGCCGGAGACGACCTTCGACGAGATTGCGGATAAATATGTGGAAATGAATGTCTGCCATCCTTTCATGGAGGGCAATGGACGCAGCACACGAATATGGCTTGACCTGATGCTGAAGGCTCATCTTAAGAAATGCATCGATTGGAGCATGATAGATAAGCGCGAATATCTGGAGGCTATGACACGGAGCGTGGCAGACTCTTCGCGCATCAAACAACTGCTGCGTGGCGCTCTCACCGATAGGATTAACGACAGGGAGATGTGGATGAAGGGCATCGACTACTCCTATTATTACGAGCAGGAAGAATAACCCTCACAGGCTATAAACAAAAGCGTTATACTACTTCATAAGTATGACCCGCACTCCAAGGCGCAACGTTTGTGGCGTGGCGCGCGGTAGCTATATCACGACGGAATCTTGCTTTACTTAGGGTAAGGTGAGCAAGATTGTGAAGATCAAGCGGGAGGTTTTTTCGGCAAAGGGAAGAGCTTTCACGAAATAGAAATGAGAGTACGGTTCAGCGAGGGGATTTTCATGCGAAGGGCAGTCGAATCCTTTCCTACAGAAACGCCCGCATCGCAGTAGAACCGTCGCTTCGGGACTATCGGCGCGGCGGCTCTTGCCATCATGACGGAGTATGATAAGGCCGGAAAAATGCATTTATTTGCCCGTACAAATAGTTTTTCTTAAATTCGTACCTGAAACAAAAGCTTTTAAAAAACGATTGCTGACTCTGTGAAGACAAAACTAATATGAAATTTGAAAGCGCATTCAGACAAATAGATGACATCCTCTGGAAAGATGCCGGATGCTCCACAGCCCTTGACTATGTAGAGCAGAGCTCCTGGATCTTGTTCCTCAAATATCTGGATGATCTGGAGAAGACCCGTGAGCTTCAGGCCGAGTTGGCCGGAGAAGAATACCATCATTTCATAGATGAGAAGCACCAATGGAGCTCGTGGGCTATGCCCAAGGACAGCGAGGGCAACTACGACCACACGCATGCCCTCGTGGGCGATGACCTGCTGGAATTCGTGAACACGGACCTGTGGCCCTACCTTTCCAGGCTCAAGGATAGCTACAACAGCAACACCATAGAATATAAGGTGGGGATTATCTTCACGGAGATAAACAACAAAATAGCCAGCGGCTATACGCTTCGCGGTGTGATAGAGCAGGTGGACCGGCTCCACTTTCAGACTGCCGAGGACAAGCATGAGATGTCGGCGCTCTATGAGGATCGTCTGCGCCAGATGGGCAACGCCGGCCGTAATGGCGGCGAATATTATACCGCCCGTCCGCTCATCAGTACCATCATCCATGTGCTCCGCCCGAAGATAGGCGAGACATTCTACGACGGAGCGGCGGGCAGTTGCGGCTTCCCCTGCGAGGCCTATCTATATATGCACGCGCACGCTCGTCCCGGCACTACCGACGAGGAGACATTGCAGAAGCATACGTTCTACGCCAAGGAGCTGAAGGGCCTGGCCTACATCATCGGCATGATGAACATGATTCTCCACGGCATCGAGAGCCCCAACGTCATCAAGACCAACACCCTCGCCACGCCGCTCTCCGACATACAGCCCCGGGACCAGGTGGATGTCATCGGCGCTAATCCCCCGTTTGGCGGCGCCGAGCGCGAGGAGATACAGCAGAACTTCCCCATCAGGAGCAGCGAGACGGCTTACATGTTCCTCCAGCACTTCATCAAGATGCTTAAGCCCGGCGGCCGCGCGGGCATCGTCATCAAGAACACTTTCCTCAGCAATTCCGACAACGCCAGCGTGGCGCTCAGGAAGAAGTTGCTCACCGAGTGCAACCTCACCACGGTGCTCGACCTGCCGTCGGGTGTGTTCACGGGAACGGGCGTGAAGACGGTGGTGCTCTTCTTCCGCAAGGGCGAGCCCACCCGGAAGGTATGGTACTACCAGCTCGACAAGCACTTCACCAAGACGCATCCGCTGACCGAGGCTGACCTCGCCGAGTTCGTTCACCTGCAGGCCACAAAGGCCGAGAGCGAGCACTCATGGACTCTCGACACGACCACACTCGACGACCACTACGACCTCAGCGTGAAGAACCCCAACAAGGTGGAGAAAGTGGACGACCGCACCCCGCAGGAGATAGCCGCCGTGCTCGTGAATCTCAACAACGAGAACACTGACCTGCTAAAGCAAATCAAGGAGATGCTGGGATGAAAGAAAGGTGGCAATATAAGAAGCTGGGGGAGATAGCAACTTATGTTAATGGATTCCCATTTAAGCCTTCTGATTGGGTAACGGAAGGTAGGCCAATAATTCGTATTCAAAATCTGACAGATAATACTGCCAGCTTTCATAGATGCAATCGAAAAGATATTCCTGAGAAATACAAGATCCGAAAAGGAGACGTTTTAATATCGTGGTCTGCTACATTAGGTGTATTCGAGTGGAGAAGAGAAGATGCGTTACTTAATCAGCACATCTTTAAAGTTGTCTTCGATAAAGATAATATCAATAAGAATTATTTTAAGTATGCCGTTAAATCATCTCTTGGCGAAATGTCGAAACATACTAATGGCGCCACAATGAGGCATATCCGAAAAGGAGACTTTGATAATATAAAAATTCCCGTTCCTCCTCTTTCCGAGCAGCAGCGCATAGTGTCTTATCTTGATTCCGCGTTTGCGAAGATTGATGCGGTAGCGAAGAACGCCGAAGCCTCCCTCAAAGAAGCCAAGGCGTTATTCCAGTCAGCTTTGGCAAAGATGATGGAGCCGAAAGAAGGCTGGGAAGAAGTGAATTTGGTAAAAGAATTGGCGCTAAAAAGTGGAGTATATCTTCCTTCTAAAGAGCAGTCAGGTGGTTCCATCCCCGTTTATGGAGGTAATGGCATTGCAGGCTATCATAACAAAGGTAATCTTGACGGCGAGCATATTATCATAGGTAGGGTTGGTGCGCTGTGTGGCAACGTCCATCTAACCAATGGGAAGATATGGGTGACTGATAATGCTTTTGTTGCGACGGGAATTGATGATTCGTGGAATAAGATATTTCTTCTTTATCAATTGACAGCAATTGATTTAAACAAGTATGCAACTAAGGCAGTACAGCCAGTAATTTCGAATAAGTCTTTGCGTGACATAAGTCTTTATAAACCGTCATTGGAAATTCAAAACGAGATTTCTTTAACTCTTGACACCCTTAAGTCCAAAGTGGACCAACTTCAATCCAATCTCTCCCGCACGCTCACGGAGTGTGCGGCATTAAAGCAATCGATATTACGTCAAACGTTTGAATAAATAAAAGGCTATGGTACCCACATTTGATAAATTCATGTTTCCAGTCCTCAATTATTTGAAGGATGGAAAAGAGCGGACCAACAAAGAAGTCCAACGAGAAATGGTTCGGCAATTTAATCTGAATGACGATGACTTGCAGGAAACTGCCGGTAAGGGGAGTAATAAGTTTCTAAGCAACGTTAACTGGGCGCTCACCTTCCTCTATCAGGCCGGGCTCTTAACGAAACCACGGAAAGGCCATCATATTATCTCAAAAAGCGGCTTTGATTACCTGGCAGAAGGCATTACTTCGATAACGGAGAAGGAGCTTGTGAAACGATTTGGTAACGTCAATCCAAAGTTCTTCTATTCAAATGGGAAAAGCAGTACTACCAAGCCAGAAGCCCAAGAAGAGTCGGCTACTCCCGAGGAGGTGATCAAAGCAGCTTGTTATAAGCTCAAGGAAGCGCTCATTACGGAGCTGCTTGACAAAGTAAAGTCTATCGACCCAAGGGACTTTGAAAGGTTGGTGGTTCAACTATTGGTGAAGATGGGCTACGGAGGCAGCGTTGAGGATGCGGCAAGAGTTACTAAATATACTGGTGACGGAGGCATCGATGGCATCATCAAAGAAGATGCTCTTGGCCTGGACTTCGTCTATATTCAGGCGAAGCGTTACACCACCGGTGTCGTTGGCCGCCCCGAGGTGCAGGCTTTTGTCGGGGCCTTGTCGCCTAAGCCAACCAATAAGGGAGTATTTATCACAACCTCTTCGTTCAGCCAGCAAGCCATAGAATATGCAAAACAAGTTCACGATGAGAGTATTATCCTTGTCGATGGGAGGCAACTATGCGAATATATGATTCAGTATGGGCTGGGCGTAACAACAAGAGATGTGATTGAGTTAAAGAGCATCGACAGCGACTTTTTCGATTTTCAATAGATCAATAATCTCTGAAGGGCATTTGAAGTGGGTAGTGTCACTACCCAGTAGATGAATAAGGAATGATTTGAAGTGGTTAGCAACACTAACCAGTTGGAAAATATAGACAGATTAACTCTCTCAGGCTATGAACGAAAGCGATACACGACTTCACAAGATTGACCCGCAGCAGAAGACTTCCGGCTGGGGCGTGGTGGACGGCAGCTATATCACGACGGAATACTACTTTACCAAGGGTAAGGTGAGCAAGACCGTCAAGAATAAGCCGAAGAAGGCCGACTATGTGCTGGTCTACCACAATGTGAAACTGGCCATCGTAGAGGCCAAAAGCGATGAGGTGGGCTACAAGGAGGGCATCGCCCAGGCCAAGGACTACGCCGCGGCGCTCGACATACGCTTCACCTATGCGGCCGACGGCGACCATATCTATGAGATAGACCGCGACCCGCATAACGGCGGAGAGAAGGAAACGGACAAGTTCCCCTCACCGGACGAGCTGTGGAAGAGGCAGTTTGGCAAGGCCGACTACTGGCGTGATAAGCTGCGCATGCAGCCCTTCTATCAGGACAGCCAGAAGCCCCTGCGCTATTATCAGGAGAATGCCATCAACAATGTGCTCGACGCCATTGCTAAGGGCGAGAAGCGCATACTGCTCACGCTGGCTACAGGCACGGGGAAGACGATGATAGCATTCCAGATAGCGTGGAAGCTCTTTCAGACGAAATGGAATGTGGCGGGCACGAACACGCGGCCGAAAGTTCTCTTCCTCACCGATCGCAACGTCCTTGCCAATCAGGCCTTCAACAAGTTCAGCGGCTTTGAGGCCGATGCGCTGGTGAGGATACGCCCGGGGTCTGTGCGCAAGGGCGGCGCAGTGCCCACCAACGGTTCCGTATTCTTTACCATCTTTCAGACGTTCATGGCGGGCGAGAAGCCTTACTTCGGGCAATACCCCAAGAACTTCTTCGACCTGATAATCATCGACGAGTGCCACCGCGGGGGTGCCAACGACGAGAGCACGTGGCGGGGCATCCTGGAGTATTTCGACACGGCAGTGCAGCTCGGTCTGACGGCTACGCCGCGCGTCGCCATGAATGTGAACACCTATCAGTACTTCTCCTACCACGCCTACGAGTATTCGCTCAGGCAGGGCATCGACGACGGCTTCCTCACGCCCTTCCGCCACTTCAATATGAAATCGACCATCGACGAATATCACTACACGCCCGACGACACCGTGCTGTCGGGCACTGTGGACCCGTCGAAGACCTACACGGAGAAGGACTTCTACCACGGCGACATTAAGATAGCCGAGAGGGACCGCGGGCGCGTCCGGCAGTTTATGGACAGGATGGGCAGCCCCGATGAGAAGACCATCGTGTTCTGCGCCAGCCAGGAGCACGCCGCCGCTATCCGCGATATGATCAACCAGTATCACAAGACTCAGACGGGCGAGCACCAGGACGACTACTGCGTGCGTGTCACAGCCAACGACGGAGATATCGGCGATCAGTATCTGAGCGATTTCGAGGACAACGAAAAGACCATCCCCACCATCCTCACGACGAGCGAGAAGCTCTCTACCGGCGTGGATGCGCTCAATGTGCGTAACATCGTGCTCATGCGTCCCGTCAACTCGATGATCGAGTTCAAGCAGATCATCGGCCGCGGCACGAGGCTCTATGAGGGAAAATATTTCTTCACGGTTTTCGACTTCGTAAAAGCCTATGAGCATTTTGCACAGCCGGAATGGGACGGTGAGGCCGTCTGCCCCGTATGCGGCAACAACCCCTGCACCTGCCATAAAAAGCCCGGCGGAGGCGGCGGTGGCGGAGGCGGCGAACCCGGCGGCGGTGGCGGGGGCGAAAAGAAAAAAAAGACTGTGGTAATCAAACTCTCGGACGGAAAGACGAGAAGCATCAGATATCAGACGGAGATGATGTTCTGGAGTCCGGAGGGCAAGCCCGTCACGGCAAATGATTTCATAAAGATCATGTACGGCAAGCTCCCCGACTTTTACAGTTCCCTTGATGACCTGCAAGCACAATGGGCGGACCCTCAGACCCGCGAACAGCTTATAGACAAGCTGGAGGAAGCCGGGTATGGCGTGGGTGTGCTCTCTCAGATAAGGCATATTATTAATGCTGACAATTCCGATCTGCTCGATGTGCTGGAATACATCTCTTATGCTATTACCCCGATAGAGCGGAAACAACGGGCCGAGAAGGCGAAGGGCTATATCAGGCAGCTTACTCCCGCCCAGCAGGATTTTGTCAATTACATCATTCAGGCATATATCAACAATGGAGTGAAAGAGCTCACCAATAAAAATCTTCCGGGCCTCATCACACAAAAGTTCGACGACCTTCAGACGGGCCTCGAAAGGCTTGGCGGCGTACCTGCTGCAAGGAAGATTTACTCCACATTCCAGCAGAGGCTTTACCTGCAATAAGCCAGGCATATAAAGCGATTGTGGACTCGCGTCTGCCAGCTTGGTGTTCTGCCTTCTGACGGACCGGGGAAGTGCGCCTTTCAGGATAATTTTAATATGGTCATGAGCCCCATTCCTTATATATATAATATGCGTGCAGGGAGGGCGGACGTCGTCAGACGCGCGGCGGAGGTTG
>OMUV01000031.1 GCA_900314335.1 uncultured Prevotellaceae bacterium
CCTCCCGGCTATAAATCCGCAGTCCGAAACAAAGGCGTTTTTCCCGCATATTGGATAGAGCATTCCACACACTTTAAAAAACCCTTCCGCTTGCGCGGATTCTCACATAGGACCTGAGGAAAACTACCTCAAATGTAGTTCTACTCGTCTCAAATGTAGTTTTGGCCCTCTGGGAGTGCTTATTTTCAGATAGTTAGAAAGGGCCCAAAACGGCCCTTTGGCGCGCCGTGAAAGTGGGCGAGCAGATGTTGTGCGCGGGAAATAGCTGGGTCAGCGGCCCTCCCAACTATAATTCGCCCAATGCCTTATCGCGCTTTTCTTTCTCTTTTATAGTTTCTCCCACGGCAAAGTAAGATTATCTTTGATCAGAAGAGACACAAAATAATAAGCGGCGCCGGAATTTCCGACACCGCTTATTATTAAAGGATAGAAGAATCTCGCTTAGAAGTAGAGGTAGCGACGGTCTTTCACCTTGCCCTTTACATAAAGGTCGTTGGCGTACTGGCCGACGTTGCGATAGTAGCTCTCGGCTACGCTCTGCTCATACTGGTGGAGATTGAATTTCTCATTGGTAGCCTTGCGGCCGGTGATACGGAATACGTACACGCCGTTGTTGCCTTTGACAGGGCCGTAATTCTTACCCTGAGCGCCGTAGCAGATACCGCCTACGAGTGCCGGTTCGGCAGCTCCGGTAGAAGCTATGTAGCCGGGGTTGGAAGCGATGACGCCGTTGAGCGTATCCTGTGTTGCGGCGGGCATAGCGAGAGCCTGCTCCACGGTCTTGCCCTTGAGCTGTGCCATGAGCTTCTCGGCCTTCTTGTCACGCAGGGCTATCTGGGTGAGCACCTTCTTGACCTCGGGATCACTCTCGGGACGGTAGCCTATCTTGTGCTTGCCGGTGACATACATGATGAGCAGGTCATCGTTGTTGCCACACTCGTAGAGCTTGGAGAGATCGCCTACCTTGGCGTCGCCGAAGAGCCAGCGCAGAGCGTCCTTCGTGCTCGGTATGCCGGCGATGTTGTGCTCGTTGCTGAACTGGTCCTTGCGCTCCTGTACTACGTAGCCGCTCTTGGCTGCATTGGCCTCCATGCGGGCGAAGGTCTTGTTGGTAGCGATGAAGTGGCTGAACTTGTTGTACTCTCTCGTGTAAGTATCCTTGCTGAAGTCTACCGTGCGCTTGATAACGGCTGCATCGTATTTCTTCTTGAGCGCGCCGCGGCTTACTACCTCTACCACCACAACGTTCTGTGCCAGTTCGATCTTCTGTACGCTGCCGGAAGCGGCGGAGACGAGGGTCTTGATAAAGGTGGCATTGTCTGCGTCTACCTGTCCGCCCTCATACTGATTGGCGGTAAGCCAGGTGGTCTGGGTGTTCTGGCCGAGCTTTTTGGCTATGTCTTCGAGCTTTGCGCCGCCGTTTACAGCCTTGACGATACTGTCGGCCGTTGCCTTGGCTGCATCGATGCCCGCAGCGTTGGCGCAGTTGATGGCGCGGTATTCTACGGAGTCGGGAGCCTCGGTGGTGGATACGAGCTTGATGATGTTGAGCGTGTTGTCCGACGCATTATAATAAGGACCCGTTACCACTCCGGTGCTCACGGAGTCGAGCTTGCTCTGAATGTCGTTGGGGAATGCGGTCTTGGATACGGCCAGTCCGCTGTAGGGAATAAGCGATGAGCTCTGCGTCACGGTAGACACCAGATTGTCATTTCCCTTGCCCATCTCGGTGGCGTATTCGTTCATCTCCTTCTGGAGGGCTGCCTTGTCGGCAGGCGAAGCCTTCACCTGAAAGCTGATGTACTTGATATCGCGGCTCTCGTTAAACTGCCGGAACATCTCCTTGTAGCGAGCGTAGAGCTTGCTGATGTCCTCGTCGCTCACTTTGACCTGATTGTCGGGAATGGATGTGTAGGGCACGGAGGCTATCACGGCGTTGCTCTGTGAGGCTATGCCCTTGTAGGCGAGGCGTGCGGAGACGGGGTTGGACAGTATGCCGCGGCCTACGAGAGCCTGATACTTGTCGTTGAGCAGGGTGGAGCGCAGGGTCTTCTCTACAAAGCCCCAGAACTTGTACAGGTTCTGGTAGTACTCCATATACTGCTGCGGCACCTGGTCGGGCTTAGCCTGCATCTGATTGTACTGCTCGAGGAACTGCTTGAGCATCGTGGCGTCGAAGCGGCCGGTCTGCTTGTTGACAAACGGTGTCTGCATGAGCAGGGGATTGGTGCCCGCCTGAATGACATTGTTGAGCTCTGCATCGGTCACTGTGAGCCCCAGTTTGTCGCACTCGTGCTCTATGAGCTTGTTGTTGACGAATGTCTGCCACACCTGATCCTTGAGCTGATCCTGCTCCTGGTCGGAGAGAGAACTTGTACCGCGGGTGAATTTGATCGCTTCCGTGTACTCGTCAATCATTGACTGATAATCGTTGATAGCCAGCTTCTCGCTGTATACCTGGCCTACGTGACGCTTGTCGGCGCCAAACAGCGTGTCGAACACGCGGAAGAAGTCCTCCGCAATGAATGCGAACAGACCGAGGCCTATCACTACCAACAGGGCTACGCCCCATTTCCTAATAGTTTGTATAGCTGCCATTATATAGATATTTTTATTCTTTGTTGCTCTTTACCGGTGACAGGGCTGGCCGTATGCTTTGCCTCTCCGTCCTGACGGCCCGGCGATATTTGATAATAAAGACATGCAAAGATAGGAAAATTGTAAATAACAACGAACAAAATAGAAATAAAATTATCTCTGTGCTGTTTCGCCGCGTTAAATGCTATTTCTGTCTCGCGTGGGATGAGCTGTGCTCTGCCTTTATTTTTGTCTTGAACTGAGGCTTCTGACCGGCCGCCACGCCCGATGGCGTCTTGCCGGCATTCGCCTTAGCCTGCTGACTGACCGCGGGAGCTGAGCTCTTAGTGGCCGGCGTCGGGCCTTTGACTGCCGGTATGGTGCTCTTTACCGCTGGGACGGTGCCTCTGTTTGCGGGGGACATTGCCGGTCGCTGTGGTGTCGGGGCCGGAGGGGTCACGCCTCCTGCGTCGGGGCGCTGCGGCTCTGCCGTGGAGGTATCGCCGTTTTGCTTTGTCGCATCGGGCATCGGGAACGAGCCGGCCGAATTGAGCACCTCATAGTTGGAGAGCTCCTCGTCGGAGCGGAAACCGACGCCGCGTAGCTCCTGTGTGGCCGTCTTGAGGTCTACGTATTTGTGGGAATAGACCTGATGGCGCCCCATGTCCCAGAATAGTTCGCTCGTCTTGAATATGAGTCCGTCTGCCTTGCGTATCTCGATGTTGCCGCGCAGCTCCCACAGATTCTGGTCAAACCAGTAGGCCGTGTCGGCGCTCAGATACATCTCCACCTTGTAGTGCGGGTCAAACTTCTCCATGAAGATGCCGTTGATGAACACCTGGCGCTGCGGCTTTGTCTTGTCGTACACATCCCAAGTCTCGGCCACGATCTTGTACTTGATGATGCCCGAGTCGGAGATGAGTTTGCTCACTCCCGTGGTGGACATGATGGGCAGGCTGTCGCGGTTGCGTATGGCCGGAGCCGTGGGCCGCTCCTCGTCGCCGCAGGCCACAAGGAGCGCCATGAGGATAGTGATGAGCCAGGCGGAAGTTATTCTACTTTCCACTTCTGGAACCATTTTTCATTGAAGGTGATGCCGATAGCTATCCTCATATAGTTCTCCGTGATTCCGCTTCCCTTGGGGCTGATGTTCTCCCACTGGGCCGAGATGTTGAGGGTGGAGCGGTTGTTTATCTTGTTGGCGATGGGCAGTCCTACACCGAGCGATACGAGAAGGTCGCGGGCACTGTTCTGCCCGCCTGCCTTGACGTAGGATGTGCCGTAGGACACACCGGCGCGGTAGCGGATGTGATCGCGATACTTGATGCCGAGGCTGTTGTGGAGATATTCACCTCCGAGAGTCACCCTCTGCCTGTTGTCAAAGGCTCCGGTGCTGCTCTTGTACACCTCTTTGTCATTCTCTGTGAGGAGCTGGGGGAACTTGGCGTTCTTCCAGAGCTCTATCTCGTAGTCGAGGCCCACTTTCCAGCGGGTGTTATGATTCCACATCACACCGGCTGCGATGGAGTGGGGCATCTCGAAGGCGTTCTTCAGCTTGACTGTGTCGCCGGAGGTCTGCGAGCCGCTGTAGTTGGTCTCCTGATTCATGAGCTTGGCTGCGGCATTGATCTTATGTCCCAGTGTGTATGTCGCACCGAAGCTCAGCAGGTCCTTGGGCGTGACCTTGCGGAAGTACTGAAGTCCGAGATCGACATTGTAAGTGGTAATGTTGGCTTCATAGACACGGCGTGTCTGCCGGACATTATTATCGCTGAAAGCCGCCTGTATGGTGTGATTGTAGTCGCCCCACACCAGCCCGGCATTTACACCAAGAGAGAGGTTGCGCATCATCTTCCATCCCGCGCCGAGGAGCACCTCGTGCAGGCCGCCGTCGCCGTCGAATGACGTGGTGACGATCTTCTCGCCGCTGCCGTCGATGTCGGGCAGGGTGTTCCTGGCGCTGAAACTGTAGCCTATGGAGGTCAGCGGCATGAGGCCGAGCGACATGCCGACGTTACGCCAGGCGCGAAACTGTGCTCCGACATAGTCGATCGACGTATTGCGCGCATTGGTCTTGAGGCTGCCCTGCTTGAAGTTGCTGTTCTCGAGCGACACGCCTATATCAAAGAGCATCGTGAGAGAGTCGACATCCGAATAGGACGCCGGATTTTGAAAATTGACTATCGTCGGGTCGCGAAAGCCCTGCGCTACGCCGGCCATACCTTTGTTGAAGCCTTGCGAACGGTCGTTCATGACGCCGAACCCATAGCGGGAGTAGGGCGAGTTGGTGCCGTTTTGCGCATAGGAGCAGACGGTGGCCGACATGAAGGCAAGCATCACGACGCTGCTTATGATTGAGTGAATTTTCATCGCTATGTGGGTGTTTGTTATTCTTGCTTGGTGAGAGGGGCGGTGGATTTATTTGGCGAAGAACCGCGGGGCGGACAACAGGATCTCCCTTAGTCCCTCGTACACGAGGTCTTTGTCGTACACTACCTCCGAGGCTCCGCCGGATATCACGGTGTGGGCTCCGCCGGTGATGATGGTCACGAGGTCGGGGAAGCGCTTGAGGGCGTGGCGGATGTACCCCTCCACTTCGTGGTTTACTCCGTTGACGGCGCCGGAGCGCATGGCCGTGTAGGTGTCGTATCCTATGTCGGGCAGCGGCCCGTCGGTGTCCACCAGAGGCAGGAGAGCCGTCCAGGTGTGCATGGCCTGCAGGCGCATGAAGATGCCCGGGGAAATGTTGCCGCCCAGATAGTGTCCGTCACGGTCGATAAACTCGTACGTGATGCAACTGCCGTTGTCCACGATCAGAATGTTGCGCCCTTCGTATTTCTTCCTGGCCGCCACGATGGCTCCGAGCCGGTCGCTTCCCATGGTGGAGGGCAGGCCGTAGTATTTGTTGTATTCCGGCGTGGTGGCGTCGTTGAGCAGAATGTCCGGCAGACCGTACGAACGGAGCTGCGGGCCTACCTTGCCCTTGAGTCCGGCTACGGTCGACACTATGCTCCTCTTTATATTATATGTCTTGAGTATCTCGTCTATCGGAGAGAGAAAGTCGTTGCGGCAAGTGCTGCGATACACGATATTCTCTCCATCGAATACAGCTATTTTCGCCGATGAGTTGCCTATATCTATAATGAGTTCCACTCTGTGTTGATGTGCGGGTGTATTTTGTTGTGATTATTCCTTCATCAGGTGGTCGAGAAAGGCATCCAGATCCTCGTCTATCTGCCTGATGTCTTCGTCGGTCAGTACCACCGTCCCCTCGTCTATGCTGTAAAGGTCCGCCACCGTCTCGCCTTCGTCATCCGTTAGCAGTATGTCAAAAGGCTTGGCTATGCCGCAGGAGAGCAGACGGCGGTGCATCTCCTTGAGCGTGTGCCTGATGACGGGCACGATGTCTTGATAGAATGTGGGGCTTGTGTTGCCTATCCATTCCTCGATGTTGGCCCGCGTTATCTCGTTGCCGTCGTCATCGAATGTCGTGATGTCCCCGCTGCTCTGATTTACCTGAATGATAATGTCGGTCACGGGCAAATCCTCCTCACTTGGAGGAAACTTTTCGATGGTTTTCGTCAAGACACGCTTCAGCTGTGCATAGGTCTTTTCACCGGTCTTAATCATAATGGTATGATCTGTCTTTTGCCGCCAAAATTACAATTTTTTTCCCGCTTACTGCCGTTGTACATATATAAAAGATGTTTTTACCTGTGACAGTGGCCGTAGGAGGACTCCGGGCGGGGGAGAATTTCTCCGATTAGAATAAAAGCGCTAACTTCGCCACAAAAAGAAGCACAATGGAGAATAAGCAGGCATCGCGCGAACAGATATTAATAAGGGTGATGGGAAAGGACCGCCCCGGGCTCACCGCCTCGGTAACGGAGATTCTGGCGCGCTACGGAGCGCAGATACTCGACATCGGTCAGGCAGATATCCACTCCACCCTCTCGCTGGGCATCCTCATTCGCATCGACGATATCGCCGCCGGTCAGGTGATGAAGGAGCTGCTCTTCAAGGCCACTGCTCTCGGCGTGCAGATCGGTTTCGAGCCCGTAACCGACGAGGAATATGAGGCGTGGGTCAACCGCCAGGGTAAGAACCGCTACATATTGACCATAATAGGCCGCTCACTCACTGCGCGCCAGATAGCCGCGGCTGCCAAGGTAATAGCCGCGCAGGGGCTGAACATTGACTCCATCCTGCGCCTCACCGGCCGCATGAGCATCCGTCACCCGGAGCGCAATGTGAGAGCCTGCATCGAGTTCTCTCTCCGCGGCACGCCCAAGGACTATCCCGGCATGCAGAGGGAGATGATGGAACTGTCCGCAGAAGAGGGGATAGACTTCTCCTTCCAGATAGATGACATGTACCGCCGTATGCGGCGCCTCATCTGCTTCGATATGGACTCGACGCTCATACAGACCGAGTGTATTGACGAACTGGCCAAGCGCGCCGGTGTGGGCGAGCAGGTGGCCAGGATCACGGAAAAGGCTATGCGTGGCGAGATAGATTTCCGCGAGAGCTTCACACAAAGGGTAACTTTACTAAAAGGCCTTGACTCTTCAGTGCTTCAGGATATTGCCGAACATCTTCCCATTACCGAAGGCGCGGATCGCCTGATGTCCGTCCTCAAGAAATGCGGCTACAAGATAGCCATCCTGAGCGGTGGATTTACTTACTTCGGCGAGTACTTGCGGAGGAAATACAATATCGATTATGTCTACGCCAACGAACTGGAGATAGGACCCGACGGAAAACTGACCGGCCGCTATGTGGGCGAGATAGTGGACGGCCGCCGCAAGGCCGAGCTCCTTCGCCTCATAGCCCAGGTAGAGAAGATCAATCTCGCCCAGACGATAGCTGTCGGCGACGGGGCCAATGACCTGCCCATGATCTCTGAGGCCGGCCTCGGCATAGCCTTCCACGCCAAGCCAAAGGTGAAGGCCGGAGCGCGGCAGGCTATCAGCAATCTCGGCCTCGACGGAGTGCTCTACTTCCTTGGCTTCAAGGACAGCTATCTCGGCGATTTAGGTAAACTTTAGGTCGTAAGATTTACCTCGCAGCTTGTCAATTATTTAAGACGCTGATTCGGACAGCGCGCTATAAGTCCGCGAAGGTCAGTCTGCCGTGGGCACACGCTTACATTTGCCGCTGTACTCGCTGAAATCTATCCGGATAATATTGACGCGGTGAAATGATTTCAGGCAATACTTGTAGCCTATCTCTTGATGCTTGGGCGAGAGCTTGTCCACGAGCATGTGCAGAGCCCGGAGCCTCTCTTCTTCGTTCAGATGTATAAAAGCTTTGCCGCGCAGCACGACGCTCTCGTATTCGGTGGTAAAATGTGAGGGCAGCAGGTGCACGCGCCCGATAATGCAGAAGCTGACGAGCGGATGGGCCTCGAGAGCGCGGAGCTTATGGCCCTCGGGGGCGCAATGGATGTAGATGCTCTGCCCTCCGTCCCAGACATAGTTGAGCGGCACGCCGTATGCGCTTCCGTCTGTGTCAACCATGGAGAGGACGCCATACTCGCTCTCGCGCAGCAGTTCGATAGCTCTCTCTTCGTCCATCAGTCTGTCCTGACGGCGGACTGTGTCATTTACGTATTTCATCATATATGTTCCCTTTTTCGTGGCAAAGTTAGTGTAATTCTCTGTCTTAGCTCTTCGCAATATGAATTTTGAGCCGCGAAACAGCCTAATTCCTGTCTTCCCGATATTTTGAGAATCCCTTTTACCTGAAAGGACGAGAATACAGGGAGGTGAATTATTAGAAGCGGCATGTGCTTTTCCGACGTCCGCAAATTGTTACCCGCAAAAAAGGGCCATTCATATTATATGTGCTTACAGTGCATTCCCATGGGGCTGCTCTCTTACTCCTGAGAGTCGATTCGAGCCCTTTGTAAATGATTGAAAATCAAGTCTTCCGGAAGGGTAAAACTACATTTGAGATGTTTTGTATTATCTCAAATGTAGTTTTCCTCAGGTGCTTTGTGAGAATCCCAGCATGCGGAACGGTTTTTCTGTTATAGGCATGCTGGTGATTATTCAGGCGCCTGCTAATTGCCCGCAGGGCTATGATTTGTTATCTAAGGCTTTTCCTCTTCTCAATTTTTGAGTATCTTTGCAAATCGGATAATTCCAAAGAAAAAATAATGTCTTGCATTCTCTATATTGAGACATCTACAGATGTATGCTCCGTGGCTGTGAGCAGTGACGGGGAAGTAATATATCACAAGGAGGACTATGAGGGGCCCAATCAGGCACGCGTGCTTGCGCCTATGGTGCGCGACGCCCTATCCTTCAGCGACAATCACGCCATTCCGCTCGACTATGTGGCTCTCAGCGAAGGGCCGGGCTCTTATACTGGTCTCCGCATAGGGTGCTCTATGGCCAAGGGTGTCTGCTACGGCCGTGGGGTGAAGCTCATTGCTGTCCCGACGCTTAAGGTGCTGGCCGTGCCCTTGCTGCTCTATCGCGAGGATATCGAGGACGACGCCCTGTTCTGCCCCATGATAGACGCACGCCGCATGGAGGTATATACGGCTCTCTACGACCGCAGCCTGAAGGAGATCAAACCGGTCAGCGCTATGGTCATAGGTCCCGAAGCTTTCTCCGATACCGATGTGTCGCGGCCTCTCTATTTCTTTGGCAACGGCGCTGCAAAATGCAAGGATGTCATCAGGCGGCCCAACATCCATTTTGTGGACGGTATCGTGCCGCTGGCCAAGAACATGCTGCCCCTCGCCTTTATGGCTGTAAAAAACGAAGACTTTGCCGATGTAGCCTACTTTGAGCCTTTCTATCTCAAGGAATTTGTGGCTACTAAGCCCCGAAAACTTATTTGATATGGACTATAACACCAACAGAGAGAAGATATTGATGCCGGAGTACGGCCGCGAAGTGCAGGAAATGGTGGAGTATGCCATCACGATTCCCGACCGGGCCACGCGCCAGCGCGCAGCCGAGACTATCGTGCGTGTGATGGCCAATTTCAATCCGCAGTTTAAGGGCATTCAGGGTTTCCATCATAAGCTGTGGGACCATCTGGCTATGATCTCAGGCTACAAGCTCGATATCGACTATCCCTATGAGATAACCGTCAAGACAGGCTCCGTGAAGCCGGAGCCGATGAAATATCCGATGACCAAGATACGCTACCGCCACTATGGCCACCTCCTCGAGACGCTCCTCGACAAGATAGCCGAGATGCCCGAAGGCGCAGAGCGCGACGAGCTGACCCGCATCACCGAGGGACAGATGCGCAGAAGTCTGGAGAATTGGAACAAGTCGGCCATTGGCGGCGGAGGCAAAGTGCAGAAAGATGTGGAGCGCTTCACAAGGAAGCGTCCGCGCATATAATATATCCCCGAGTATACATATATATAATGTCTTCGTTTCTCGTAGAGGGTGGACACAGGCTGAGCGGAGAGATTTGTCCGCAGGGCGCCAAAAACGAGGCGCTCGAGGTGATCTGCGCCACGATGCTCACATCCGGGAGCGTGCATATCACCAACATCCCTGAGATCCTCGATGTCGTAAACCTCATCGACCTGCTCCGCAAGACCGGTGTAGAGGTGGTGAGGCATGGCGAGGGCGATTACACCTTCACGGCCACAGACATAGACCTGGGGTATGTGGGAAGCGAAGATTTTGTGACCGACTGCGCGAAGCTCCGGGGCAGTGTGATGCTCGTGGGGCCGCTTCTGGCGCGCTTTCATACGGCTACGATGGCCCGCCCGGGCGGGGACAACATCGGCCGCCGCCGTCTCGACACACACCTGCGCGGGCTCAAGGCCCTCGGCGCGACGCTTGAGATGGACGACGATACCGGGATGTGCCTCCTCTCGGCATCCAGACTGCGCGGCACATACATGCTGCTCGATGAGGCGTCAGTCACAGGCACGGCCAACATCATCATGGCCGCTGTGATGGCCGAGGGCACCACGACCATTTACAACGCAGCCTGTGAGCCCTACATCCAGCAGCTCTGCAGGATGCTCTGCTCGATGGGCGCGAAGATCTCGGGCATCGCCTCCAATCTGATTACTATTACCGGAGTCAATGAGCTGCACGGCACCACTCACCGCATCCTGCCCGACATGATCGAGATAGGCAGCTTCATAGGTATGTCGGCGATGCTCGGCGGCGGGCTCACCATAAGAAACTGCTCAATAGCCGACCTGGGCATCATCCCCGAGACATTCCGCCGTATGGGCATCCATATCCGCGTCAGGGACGACGATATTATTATTCCCGAGTATACGCATTATAAGATAGAGACATTCCTGGACGGTTCGATCATGACCATCAGCGACGCCCCGTGGCCGGGCCTCACGCCCGACCTGATAAGTGTCCTGATAGTGACGGCCACGCAGGCGCTCGGCACGGTGCTTTTCCATCAGAAGATGTTTGAGAGCCGTCTCTTCTTTGTGGACAATCTGATCTCCATGGGCGCGCAGATCATCCTCTGCGACCCTCACCGCGCAGTGGTGGTGGGGCACAATCATAAGTTTCCCCTCAAGGCGCGCCGCATGGTGTCGCCCGACATCCGTGCCGGCATCGCCCTGCTGATAGCCGCGATGAGCGCCGACGGCGTCAGCCGCATCGACAATGTGGAGCAGATAGACCGCGGATACGCCCTCATCAGCGAGCGCCTCAATAATCTCGGCGCTAAAATCACAAGAGTAGACTGATTATGCCTTTGGACAATTTGCTTCACATAGGCCGTTTGACCGGCAGGCGCCCCTCGCACGGCGATGTGCAAGTCAGGCTGCGCGGCATACGCGGCGGTATGTTTCACGGTAGTTTTCTTTTTCTCGACATCGACGGTCTGAAAGTGCCCTTCGGCATTGAGGAGATGACTGTACGCGACGACTGCATTTTTGTGGCCTTCCGCGAGAAGGATGTCGACTACGCCATGATCGCCGATACGGACGTATATGCCAGCTCGGAGGACATAGACGAGCCCGACGACGACATGCTCCGCGATGATCCCTCTCTGCTGACGGGCTTCAGTGTGATAGATGCCGAGGCGGGCCGCTTAGGACGCATCGTGAGCGTGGACGACAGAACGGCAAACTGTCTCCTGACGGTCAGGGGGAGCAGGGAACTGCTCGTACCTCTAGCGGAAAACCTCGTGGACCATCTCGATGTGGCCCGCAGGGAGCTGCATGTGCGTCTGCCGCAGGGGCTGATACAGATTAACGACGACACGAAAACAGAAATATGAAAGACGATAAGAAACATATAGCCGTGCTCGGCTCAACGGGCTCTATCGGCCGCCAGACGCTTGATGTGATAGCGGCCCACCCGGACGAGTTCACGGCCGAGGTGCTCACGGCCGGCAGCAATGCCGAACTGCTTGCGGCGCAGGCCGAGAAGTTCCGCCCCGACAGCATCGTGATCGCAGACGAGAGCAAGTATGATTATCTCAAGTCGCGGCTCGAAAATCTCGACATCAAGATATACGCCGGCTCAGAGGCCATCTGCGATGTGGTAGAGGGCAGTAATGTGGACGTAGTGCTTGTGGCGCTGGTCGGCTTTGCTGGGCTGAAACCTACGGTCAGAGCCATCGAGGCCGGCAAGGTCATCGCGCTGGCCAACAAGGAGACGCTCGTAGCTGCCGGCGAGGTGATCAACTCCCTGATAGCGCAGTACAAGACACCGCTGCTGCCCGTCGACAGCGAGCACTCGGCTATCTTCCAGTGTCTCGCGGGCGAGGGGAGCAACAAGATAGAGAAGATACTGCTCACAGCCTCCGGCGGACCGTTCCTCAGCCTCGGGCGTGAGGAGCTCGAGCACGTCACACCGGCGCAGGCCCTCAGGCATCCCTCCTGGCGCATGGGCGACAAGATAACCATCGACTCGGCCAGCATGATGAACAAGGGCTTCGAGGTCATCGAGGCTCACTGGCTCTTCGGCGTCCCCGTGGAGAGGATAGAGGTCGTTGTCCATCCGCAGAGCATCGTGCACAGCGCTGTTCAGTTCGCCGACGGCGCCGTCAAGGCTCAGCTCGGCATGCCGGATATGCGCATACCGATCCAGTACGCCCTGTCCTATCCCGCCCGCATGGAGCTCGATGTGCCGCGCCTCAGCCTCTCGCAGACAGGCAGCCTCACATTCATGGCCCCCGACGTGGAGCGGTTCCCGTGCCTCGGTCTGGCGTTTGAGGCCATGAAGACGGGCGGCACAATGCCGTGCATCCTCAACGCCGCCGCCGAGACAGCCAACCTGGCCTTCCGGGAGGAGAGAATAGGCTTCATGGACATGCCGCGCGTCATAAGCGCCGTCATGCAGAGCTCTGCGAGCGTCGCTCACCCCACGCTCGACGACATTCTCGCCGCTGATGCCGAGGCTCGCGCCAAGGCCGCTGAGATTATCGACAATAACACATATCTTAGTATTAATCACGGAAAATAGAAACTATAAATGGAAACATTTCTGATACGTGCCTTGCAGCTGATACTCTGTTTCTCCATTCTCATCGTACTGCATGAGGGAGGACACTTTTTGGCCGCAAAGATCTTCAAGGTGAGAGTAGAGAAGTTCTGTCTCTTCTTCGATCCCTGGTTCACGCTCTTCAAGTTCAAACCCAAGCACAGCGAGACCATCTACGCCCTCGGCTGGCTGCCGCTGGGCGGCTATGTGAAGATAGCCGGCATGATCGACGAGTCGATGGATACCGACCAGATGAAGCGTCCCCCGCAGCCGTGGGAGTTTCGCGCGCATCCCGCCTGGCAGCGCCTTATCATCATGCTCGCGGGCGTCTTCGTCAACTTTATCGTGGCCCTCTTCATCTACGCCATGATTCTCTTCGCTTGGGGCGAGACCTACACGCCGGTCGAGAACATGACCTACGGCATGCAGTTCAACGAGCAGGCGCACAAGCTCGGCTTCCGCGACGGCGACATTCTGCTGGGCACCAACACCGAGAAGTTTCTGAGCTTCGACAGCAACGAGAGTGTAGGCCGCGTCTACAGGGCACTGTCCAACTCGACTATGGCCTATGTCCTGCGCGATGGCAAGCGGGTGTCTATCCCTCTCTCGGGCGACATGAACATGCTCACGATGATCAAATCGCTGCCTCCGTTCGTCCAGACCCGCATCCCGTCGGTGGTGGACAGCGTCATCCCCTCTTCGCCCGCCATGAAGGCCGGCATGAGGGCGGGGGACCGCATCCTCGCCTATAACGGCCGCAGCGTAGAGACGTGGAATGAGATCAACCTCCAGCAGAGCCGCACCAGCGACGCGCTCACCACCGCCAACCACGCCGACAGCATGAATCTTCGCCGCCTCTCGCTCGTAGTGCGCCACAAGGGCGCGACGACCAATGACACCATAGCGCTCACCATGGACGCCGACTACAAGATGGGCGTCACCTACGGACAGGTGCTGCGCAACTACGGCACACGCAAGGTCAACTTCGGGTTCTTTGAATCCTTCCCCGCCGGCATCAATCACGGCGTAAAAGTGCTGCGCGGCTATGTGGACGACCTCAAGTATGTCTTTACAAAGGACGGAGCCAAGAGCATGGGCAGCTTCGGCGCCATCGGCAGCATGTTCCCCGCGAAGTGGAACTGGCAGCGCTTCTGGGAGCTCACCGCATTCATCAGCATCATCCTGGCCTTCATGAACATCCTGCCCATCCCTGCTCTGGACGGCGGCCACGCCTTCTTCCTGATATGCGAGATGGTGTCGCGCCGCAAACTGTCGGAGAAGTTCATGATCCGCGCGCAGATCATCGGCATGACATTGCTTGTGCTGCTGATGTTGTGGGCTATCACCAACGACGTGCGCAATTATCTCTTCTGACCCCGGGAGACGACATATAAACAGGCCGCGCAAGGTTAGCGAATTAACCTTGCGCGGTTTTTGCTTGCATTGCGGCGATTGGGACCAGCCCAGCTAACTTTGCCCCAGGCCTAA